>NZ_JBSFDF010000005.1:0-248178 GCF_053593795.1 Streptomyces sp. NPDC002104
GTGATCTTCGAGGCGTTCAAGCAGGCCGACGGGACCACCAGCCGCAAGTACGGCGGCACCTCCAGCACGGAGGGGGCCGGCCACCGGCCGAGGTGTTTCCAGTAGGCGTCCGGCCTGTCGGCCTACTCAGCGTCTGAGGTGCGGGGGAGGGGCGTGCTGCTGGCAGCCGGATGACGGCGCGTACCGGTATGCGGCTGGCTGGCCGGGTGGGTACGGCCGGGCTGGGTGTGCTGTGTGTGCGGCACGGCCGACTTGGACGTCCGCTGCTCCGGGGGCAGTCCCCGGAGCGACGCCCTGGCGACCTTTGCGCGACCTCCTTGCGACGTCCTCGCCCAGTCCAGGGCCGCGTCCGCCTTCGCCGGGCGGGGCGGCTCCGGGCGCGTCGATCGTCGCTCGTGGGCAGGGGGAGCGCATCCGTCGTGCACGGGGGTGTGGCTTCGCTGCCGCCTCAGGCCGTGCGGGCGCGGAGGCGGCGCAGCATGCGGGGGTCCTCGAATCCGACTGCGCGGGCAGCGGCATCGATCGTCGCACCGTGGCTGATGAGGTGCTGGGCGTGTTCGAGGCGGAGGGTCTGCTGGTAGCGCAGGGGCGTGAGCCCGGTGGCGTGGTTGAAGAGGCGTGTGAGGGTGCGTTCGCTTACGCCCACGGCCGCTGCGAGCGTCGGTAGGGGCAGCGGTTGGTCGAAGCGGGTGTCGATGAGGTCCTGAGCTCGGTGCACGGTGTCGTCGAGGTGGGACCGGTGTCGGAGCATCGCGCTGGACTGCGGGTCGTGGCCGTTGCGGCGGGCGTAGACGACCATGTCCCGGGCCACTTGGGCGGCGGCGGCCGGGCCGTGCCGGGTCGCGACCAGGTGGAGGGCCAGATCGATGCCGCTGGCGATGCCGGCCGAGGTGATCACCCGGTCGTCGGCGGTGAACAGGACATCGCGGACGACCACTGCCCCGGGGTGGCGCAGGGCCAGCTCGTCCTGCAGCTCGTGGTGCGTGGTGCAGCGGCGGCCGTCGAGCAGGCCGGCCTGGCCGAGCGCGTCGGCTCCGGCGCAGATGCTCGCCACCGTGCCTCCCCGCGCGTGGTGGTCGCGGAGGACCTGGAGGGAAGCGGAGCCGATGCTGGGGCCCTCGGCCAGGACACCTGGCCACCAACCCGGCACCACGATCAGGTCCTCGGGCCCGAGCTCGGGCCACTCGAGCTCCGCCAGGAGCGGCAGGCCCTGGGCGGTGGAGACCTGCGGCTGCTCGGCGACGTAGGCGAGCGCATAGGAATGCCCGAAGTCGGCCGCGGTGGAGAACACCTGGGCAGGGCCGGCCAGGTCCAGCAATTGGACCCCGGGAACCAGGAAGAACACGATAAGGCTCACGATTCGGTCATCGTACGCGTACCGCTGCGGCCTCCAGCTCGTCGATCGTCGCGATGGTGGCGAAGCGTCCGGCGAGCGCGTACTCGGTGCGCCTGATGACCTCCGCGGACGGCAGCGTACGGGGGTCTGCGAGCAGCTCGGCGACGCTCTGGTCGGCGGGGGCGTCGCGGTGGGGAATGGGATGCGTCGCGGTCGCGTCGATCACGAAGGTGACCTCGTAGCCGAGATCGCATGCGACGCGGGTGGTGGTCTCCGCGCATTGCTCGGTACGGATACCGCAGACGGTGAGTTCGCGGATGCCGTGCACGGTGAGGAGCTGCTGCAGGTTGGTGGTGGTGAAGGCGTTGTGGGAGGTCTTGTGGAGCACTGGCTCCCGGTCCCCCCGCTCCAGCTCCGCCATCAGCCGGACATGGCCGAGTGCCGGGTCGAAGACATCGCCGGCGCCGGGCTCGGAGTGCAGTACCCACACCACCAGGTCCCCGGCCTGCCGGGAAAGCCGGACCAGGCGGTTCACCTTCTCCGCGATGTTCGGGTCGGAGATCGCTTCCCACAGCGGCTCGGCGCGGAAGGACTCCTGGACATCTACGACGATCAGTGCTCGGTTCATGTCCCCAAGCGTGGCCCGCGCGGGCGGCCCCGAGACAGGCCGCATCGAGTCCGGCTGCGGACTGATCCGGTCATCCTGGGTGACCCCCATGGCGTGCGGCTCCGGCTACGGTGTCCGTTGATCTTGATGTGCGCTGAGAGGCCACCGGAGACATGCGCGTTCAACCCTTCGCGGGGCCTGTGTGGTCCGCTGGCGGCTTGCCCCCGGGCTTGGCTGCCCGGACGGAGTCACTGCGGGCCCTGGTCGAGGAGTCGGCGCTGGGTGACTGGGGTTCACCGCGATGGGAGTGCCGCAGCCGCGCGCTGGAGTCGGTGCTCCTACTGACGCTGCTGCGCCGTACCGGGCTAGATGCGGATGCGGCCGTCCGACTGGAGGAGTTCCTGGAACGCCGGCATCCCCGCTGGAAGGGCGTGGACGCGCTGCTGGCGCGGGTGGCGCTGGAAGGCGCGGACGCCGGTGAAGCGCGCCTGCTGGTCGAGGGGTTCCTACGGCAGGCCCCCGGCTTCCAGGCGGGCAGCAAGCGGGCGCTGCTGTGCGCGGTGCTCGCCCTGTGCGGCGCGGTGGTGGAGACCGGGCAGCCGACGCCGCGTGGTGTCCTGCACCCGGCGGGCCGCGTCCAGGTGACGGCGGTCGCGGTGATCCTTCGCTGCGCCGCCGGGGGGACCGCGACCGGTGAGGAGGTAGAGGTTCTTGCCGCGGCCCTGGACCACGACGGGATCTGGGAGGGGAACCTGCTGGTGCACCTGCTGGCCGCCAACGCCCTCGCCCTGCTCCCGGAGCAGGACGAGCCGGTGGCCACGGGAGTACGCGAGGCGCTCGTGCACCAGCGCCCCGACGGCGGGCTGCCGTTCGTCACCGACCTGGGGATCTGGTGCGCCGTCACCGCCGGCATCGCACTCGTCCACACCCCCACCCCGCGCGCGAGCCTCCACCTCCTGGCCGACCGCCTCGTCCATCACCAGCGTCCTGACGGCGGATGGTCCTACGCCGCCCCGGCGGAGCACACCGACACCGATGACACGGCCGTGGCCGTGGAGTTCCTCCACCTTCTGGACGCGGACCGGTACCGCTCGGCGATCGCCCGCGCCACGGACCGCCTGTGCTCCCTCCAGGGCGAGGACGGCGGCTTCGCCACGTACATGCCCGGCGCACCCTCCGAGGCCGGGATGACCGCCGGCGCGCTCAACGCACTCTCCCTGCGCCCCGCCGAGCACCACGACCGGATACGCGCCGGGCTGGACCACCTCGTCGGCGCGCAGCGGGCGGACGGGCTGTTCGCCCCGGAGTGGAGCCGCAGCCGCTACCACGTCGCCTTCCGGGTGCTGCTGGCCGCGGCCGGTGCTCCCGCCGGCGCGCAGGGACCGGGGCTGGAGGCGATGGTGTCCCGGCTGGGTGAGGCAGTGGCCGCCGGGCAGAATCCGGACGGCGGCTGGGGGCAGCAGGCGGGCGAGGCAAGCGATGCCATCAGCACGGCCTACGCCCTGATCTGCCTCACCACCGGCGGAGACCCGGACCGGGCCGCCGCAGGCATACGCTTCCTGCTGTCCGCACAGAAGCCCGACGGCGGCATCGCTTCGCTCCCTGACCAGATGGGAACTCGCCCGTTCCTGTTCGACGTGCCCGCTTTGGCCGACCACACCGTGCTGCTGGCCCTGGCCCACCTCCAGGCCCGGATCCGCCCCCCGGCCTGCATGCCGGTGCCGCGGTCCGTACCGGCTGCCAGGACCGCCGTGCCCGCCAGGACCGCCGTGCCCGCCAGCATTGCCGTGCCCGCCAAGCGCTAACCCCTCCCGGGCTGCGCTCCGCTCTCGGCGAGCAGCAGGTCCGGGTATCGGCCGGACTCGGCGAGCCAGGCCAGCTGGGTACCCGGCATGACGCACATGGCGTCGGCGATGTACGCGACCGCGCCACGCAGTGGGGCGGGCAGCGCGGCCAACGGCTCGGCGAGTTCGGCGCGGACCTCGGCGAGCCGGTGGTGGCGATCCCGGATACGGTCCAGGACCAGGCCGAGGGCGGTGCCGGTGTCGCAGCCGGTGGCCTGCTCCAGGACGATCACATAGTTGGTGACCTCTCCCGCGGCCGTCTCGCGGGAGTGGGACAGGATGTCGTTGCACCAGGCGGTGAGGTCGTTGGACGCCTCGCACATCTCCCGCCACAGCGCGCCCTCGGCGAGAGCGGCAGGAACCTCGGTGCGGAGGGCTGCCTCGACCAGATCGAACATGAACATCCCGTTGGCGTCCCGGCGCAGCCCCGGGTACCCCTCGCAGGTGGGGACCGTCCCGTCCTCGCGATGGGCGATCTGGGCGAGGAAGGCGTCGCGATGGCCCAGCAGGTGGGACCGGAAGCGCCGGCGCCAGGCTGCGGACAGCCCGTCCGCGGTGCGGGGCCACAGATCGGCGAAGGCCGTAACGGCGGGCGTCGGCGATATCACGGACGCGGGAGGGGCATCGACGATTGAGGTCAGCGCCCGGTAGACGGCTTTGACCTCTTCGGCCGACCGGCCCATGGGGCCCTCGTCCTGCTGGTCGTCGAGATGGAACAGCAGCGTCACCCACCGCGCGAACAACTCCGCGGCCTCGACCGGCACATCGTGCAGGATCCGGGAGGCGATCAGGTGGAACCCGGCTGCGCGCATCCGGGCCCGCTCGGCCGGGGTGCCGGCCAGCCCGACGCGGACCGCCCAGGCGTCCAGGCTCTGACCGACGCGGTCGGCCTCGGGATGGATGTGCTGGAGGACCGGGATGCCGAAGTCGACCGGGTGGGCTGGTGAGGTCATCAGGGCTCCTCGGAGGCGCTGGCTGGTGGTTCGTCGTTGCCTGCAGCGGGCGGCAGATCGCGGTCACCGCGTGGTGATCAAGTGGATCCTGCCATGCGCCGCCGAAACCCAGCCCGGCGGCCGAAATGAGAAGCGGTAAGCAGGGCCGCCCGCAGGGGCTAGCGCGGGCGCCTGTCGCCGGTCTTCACCAGCGACAGGCCGTACGCCCTGCTCCGGCGCCGGGAAGCGGGCGGAGCCGTCGAACGGATCCGCTCCGACCTGATCATCCCCACCGGCGAGCGCAAGAGCGGCAACCCCGGCCTGGTCGGCGCCCGCGCCGTTGCTGCGAACATCGGGCCCGGCTCCGCAGCCCGTAACGGCAGGTTGTCCTATGGCTTCGCTGCGCGAACTCAGGTCGGGCTCGGCCCCGGCCGGAGCGGAGGGTCAGCCGCGACGGCGCTTGACCATCACCGTGACGGCGAGACCGAGGCCCACGGCGACGGCGGCGCCGAGTGCCGGCCACTGCCAGGAGATGCCCGCCTGCACGTCCGCGGCTTCCGCCCGGGGTGGCGCCGAGGCCGTCGAATCGGCTCCGGGGGCAGGGGACTTCGCGACGGGCGGGGCGGCCAGGGGGTCGACGTCGGGCGCCCCCGGGTCTCCCTCGTGGTCGAGCAGCACCTTGCGGGGGCGGGCGGATCCGTAGCCGATCCAGTCGCTGCGCTCGGAGCCGTCGACGGGGCCGCCGGCGGTCTGGATGAGGACCCGGGCCACCTGGTTCGCGGTCCAGTCGGGGTGGGCCGACCACACGAGCGCGGCGGAGGCGGAGACCAGACTGGTCGCGTACGAGGTGCCGCCGTTCCCCGCGCACCAGCCCTTGTTCTCCTCGCACCGGATCTCGACCTTGCTGCCGATGGAGGTCAGGTCCGTGTCGGGCCCGTGGGAACTGAACGGCATGGCCTTACCGGTCGTGTCCGTGGCTCCTACGCCGATGACCCCGGGCAGGCTGGCGATGGCGTTGGTCCAGTTCTTCCGTTCGCCCTCGTTGCCCATCGCAGCGAAGATCAACAACCCCTTGCGCTGGGCGTACTCGACAGCCGGCTTGATCTTGTCCATCGGCCAGTCCGGAGTCACCCCGATGGACAGGTTGATGATCTTGGCTCCGTTGTCGGCCGCGTACCGGATTCCCCGTGCGGCTTCGGACGCCACGGCGAAGGCCATGGGCGTACCGACGCTGGTGCGGACGGGCAGTACCTTGGCGCCGGGGGCGAGGCCCTGCGGGCTGCCCGCCGAGCCGTCGCCGACGATCGCCGCGGTCATGCTGGTTCCGTGCCCGACGAAGTCCTCGTGCGGCGGGTAGGTGACGTCCGGGCGCTCGAAGGGAGGCTCCATGAACGAAATGCCGGGGAGGACTCGCCCCTTCAGTCCTGGCAGATCGGTGACACCACTGTCGATGACGGCGACCGTGATGCCGCTTCCGTCCGCGACCTTCCACATCTCCTGGGCCTTCATCTTCGTGAGGTAGCCCCGCGAGTCGGTGTCGGCGGCGGCCGGCACCGCGGTGCCGGCGCTGACCGTCAGCACCGCGGCGACGACGCCCGCCGCCCGCCGCCACGACCCGCTTCGACGTGTGGTGTCCTGCATTTTCGCGCCTTTCTGTGCCCAAGTGTCCATGTGTGCATGCGTGGATGAGCACATGCGTCCATGCGCTGGACGGGGGGTGTGAAGTGACCGGACGGCACCGGCACCGGCACCGGCACCGGCACCGGCCTCGGCCTCGGCCCTACGGGGTCAGGGTGTGCCCGGCTCAGCCGCCGGAGGCACGGAACGCGATGGCCCCGTAAAAGGGAGTGGCCCCCGTTTCGACCATGACGAGATTGCCGTTGCGGTAGTCGACGACGAGTCCCGAGACGGGAAGGGGCTCGGCCGGCGCGGTGACCGTACCGATCTTGGCAGGGGTCCCGTCCTTGGCCGCGTACGACTGGATGTCCATGTCGCTGACGCTCTTTCCGCCCAGGACGTAGACGGCGTCCTCGTCCGAGCCGAGGAATCGGGGTGTGGTCGCCTTGCCGACCGGCTTGGTCCACTTCTGCGTGCCGGTGGCCAGGTCGTAGGCGACGACGGAGGCGGGGACGGTCAGGCTCGTGGTCTCTCCGGCGATCACGTAGGCGGTGGTCGCGTCGGCGTCGAAGGCGATGTCGAAGCGTGTTGCCCAGTTCGCCCGTTCCACGGGGTGCAGCAGTACCGGGCCCACGGTGGTGGCGAGCGGGATGCGACGGGCGATGGACCCGTCGCGGCCGAAGACGACGAGCTCCGGCGGCGGGGGATTGTCCGCGAGCCCGTCGGGCAGGAGCAGTGCCGCCGGAGCGCCGTTGCCGACCAGCCGTACCCGCCCGCCCTCCGGAGCGGTCATCGGCACGGCGGTCGCATCCACCTGGCGGCCCTTGGCCGCGTCGAGGGTGCTCACCGACCAGGTCCAGTCGGCAGTGCCCCGGGTCTCCAGCCCCATCATCACCATGATGCGGTCGCCTCGCGCGGTCATGTCGGTGTTCCGGACGTGGAGGCCCGCCCGGGGGCTGACCCAGGTCCACGCCTCCTTCTTGTTCGGACGCAGGGCGACCACGGTGTTCGGTGTCATCACGGCCAGGACGTCGCCGTCCAGGAAGGCGAGCGCGGCGCTGTCGTCGGTGACGGGCTTCCCGCCCGCCGGGACTCCGGCCACCTGCGTGGTCCAGCGGACGGCGCCGCCCTTGCGGGTGTCGATCAGCGACACCTGGTCGCAACTGGCGGTGGAGGCCAGGGGGTCGCCCTTGACCCAGGCGACGGCACCGAGGCCGCTGCCGCTGAGGCCTTCGGTCATGGCGCACGGGTGCATGTCCGGCTCGGGCGGGGTGATGCTGCCGATCCGGTCGCCGGTCTTCGAGTCGTAGATCTCCACGCCGGTGCGGCGCCCGATGTAGTAGGCCGTGTCCGCGTTCCAGTTGCCGAGCAGTTTGACGAGGAGGGAGTCCCCCTTGACCGGAGGCGTCTTCCAGGCCTGGGCCATGAGGGCGGGCGCGTACGGTCCCTCGGGCGCTTTGCCGGCCGCGGAGTCCTTCCCGCCCGTGACCGCTCCGCAGCCGGCGATTCCGGCGACCCCGGCGACGAGGAGCGCCAGAGTGGCGGCGCCGGCCCGCGTCCACCGTCCGGCACTCCGCCATGGGAGGCCCGGGGTCGCTCCGGCGGGCTCTGATGCCTGGTGTGCGGAGGAGGTCGACATGTGCGCGGGCACGGGTGCACCTTTCCTGCTGGTGTCCGAGGGGTGGCCCGACCGAAGGCGGGCGATCACTCGGGGCTTCTCGTGGTCCTTGTCAGCTGCTCTTGTCAGGTTTGCTTTTCGACAGTTTGCTGATTGTACGAGGGCCGGGGAACCTGTCGCGCCCGCAGTCCAGTTCCGTGCGATCGCCACCGGGCCCGTCCCAGTCGAGGCGCACCGGCAGGTACTTGACCCCATTGAGGAAGTCCGAGCGCAGCCGGCGGAGCTCGCCCCCCAGGCCGAAGTCGAGCTGGCGGCGGAGCAGTTCGCGGATCAGGGCCTTGGCCCGCGCGCGGGCGAGGCAGGGGCCGAGGCAGGAGTGGGGGTCGTCGCCCCCGAAGGTGACGTGGTCGTTCGGGGCGCGGCAGACGCCGCATCGGTCCGGGTGTTCTCGGGCGCATCCGCAAGTGCGCAGCCGGAGGCCGGGAGATGATCGTCGGCCGCAGCATGCGCCTGCACCGCGGAACGGCCTCCTCCGGGCTTTCGTCCCCGCGAAGAGGCGATCTCCGGCGAACGCCTGACCGCACCGCTGGACGGCCGAGGCGGTTTGTTTCGCTGCTCGTCAGCCGATCCTGGTTGGCTCCGTCATGGACATCAGGCCGCGTAGCCCGTCCCGCACCTGTTCGACCTCCACATCGCCGAACAGGGCTTGCTGGGCGATGAACCCCTGCGCCAGTGCCATCAAGGTGCGCGCCACGCGGTCGGCCGGTACGTCGGCCCTCATCAGCCCGGCCCCCTGGTAGGCCGTGACGACCTTGCTCCAGGCCTCGTGCATCTCGTCGAACCCCTGGCGCAGCGCCTTGGCCAGCTCCGGGCTGCGCAGCGTTTCCGCCCACACCTGCAGGGCCACCCGGGGAAAGTCGGGCTCGTCGCCGGCTCCCGGACCGCCGCCGCTGCCACCGCCGCTGCCGAGCAACCCTCCGGCCAGCACGTCTCCGAGGGTCTGGGTGAGCAGCACATCGGGCAGTGGGGGCGGGTACTCCTCGGCAGCTCGCTCGAAGGCGGCCCGGACGGTGGCGAGAGCCTCGGTGGCGATGGCCGCGATCAGCTCGTCCTTGCCGTTGAAGTAGCGGTAGACCGCGCCCGCGGAGAGACCGACCTCGCGCAGGACGTCCTGCATCGACGCCGTGTGGAAGCCGTTGCGGCTGAAGCAGCGCGTGGCGCCGTCCAGGATCTGACGGCGACGGGCGTCGAGGTGTTCCTGGGATACGCGAGCCATGGACCCAATCTAAAACGAACATTCATTCTTGACAAGCGTGACAGCCTGCACCACAGTGACCTGCTCAGAACGAATGCTCATTCTTTTTACTTCGGGAGCCTCGATGGCCACCTCCTCCGCCACGTCCGCCGCGCCGTCACCGCCACAGGGCAGGCGTCTGATCGCTGTCATAGTCCTGATCCCGGTGTTCGTGACCCTTGCCCTATGGGCGTTCGCCTGGCCGTCCAGCCGGATCGCACCGCGCGATCTCCCCATCGGCGTCGCGGGCCCCGCGGCGGCGGCCGAAGGCGTGCAGAAGCAACTGCAGCAGAAGCCGGGCGCGTTCGAGATCCACCGGTACGCCGACGAAGCCGCGGCCCGCGCAGCCATCGAGGCCCGAACGGTATACGGCGCGGTCGTCGTCACCCAGCAGGGCCCGAGGCTGCTCACCGCCTCGGCCGCGAGCACGGTGGTGGCCCAACTGCTGCAGCAGGCGGTATCCGCGGGTGCCCCCGAGGGCACCCGGGTGGAGACCGTCGACGTGGTCGCGGCGCCGGCCGGGGATCCGCGCGGTGCCGTGCTCAACTCCAGCCTGCTGCCGATGACCCTCGCGGGAATCGCGGCCGGGGCCGTCATCACGCTCCTGGGGCTGCGCGGGAGCCGTGCCGTCCTCGCGCTGCTCGGGTCCGCCGCCCTGGTCGGGATCGCGGCGGCTGCGCTCACGCACAGCTGGCTCGGCGCCCTCACGGGCAACTGGTGGGCCGAGGCGGGCACGCTCGGCTTCATAGCCCTCGCGGTGGGTGGGACCGTCGCCGGGCTCGCGGCGCTGATCGGCCCGGCGGGCATAGGGGTCGGCGCCATGCTCTCGATGCTGATCGGGAACCCGTTCTCCGGCATGACCTCCGCCCCGGAGCTGCTGCCCGAGCCGGCCGGGCTGATCGGCCAGTGGCTGCCGCCGGGCGCCGGTGGCGCGCTGCTGCGCTCGGTTTCGTTCTTCGATGGCGCACAGGCCGTGCGGCCGGTGATCACGCTGACCATCTGGGCGATCGCCGGCCTGTCCGCCGTCCTGCTCGCCCGCCCGCGCCGCCCCGCGTCCGCTTCCGCCGCCGTGCCGCGGCAGGCACCGGAGGCCGCTACCGTCGGCTGAAGCCGCCCGGAAGCCCATCGCGGTGCCCGTCACCTCGGCTCCGTTGGACGGGCGCCCGGCTGCACCACTTCAGCCACGCCGGGGCACAGCGGTTTCGGCGGGCAGGGCGAGGCGTGATCCGAGGCGGCACCGCATCTCGCCCGCGGCGGCGCGCACGTGTTCGCAGCGGGTCTCTTCTTCGAGGGTGCCGAGGAGCATCATCACCGCGCGCGCTTCGTCGCCGGTGAGCAGCTTCAGGCGGGTGTCGGTGACGGCGTCCAGGAGTACGCCGAGGAAGTCTTCGTCGTCCATGTCCATGCCGGGACAACGCCCGTCCGCCGCCTCGGGTCACCCGCTCCGCCCGCGGCCGAGGTGAGGGGATCGGTACCGGATCACCTCACCCCGGCCGCAGGGACGGGCTCCCGGTCTCACCTGCGCCCCCGGTCACCACCTGGAACACGCGGACGGCTTCCGCAAGGTGCGCACCACGGACGAACGGGTAGTCCGTGCCGAGCAGGACGCGGTGCCGGCCCACATGCCGTCCGGCCAGTCCCAGTGCGGCCGCGTTCCCCTGCGTGTGGCTGTCGAAGCGCAGGGTGGACGTGGCGACGCCCCGCACGGTGTCAGGGTCGAGCAGGAAGCAGGCGCCGCCGGCTCTGCTGACGATCGGCGAGATGTGGGGGAACCGGTCCGACATGTCCGCTGCCAGCCAGTCGAGAACGACAGTGGTCTGCTCCGCGATCGCCCCTACGGACCATGCCACGCCGTCGGGGTCGCACAGCGAGGGGCCGCCATGGGTTCCGGCCGGGTGGTAGAGCAGTACGGCCCGGGCACGGTCCAGTTCCGCGTACAGGGGGTCGTAGCGGGATCCCAGGGTGGATGCGCCGTGGAGAGCCGGTGGGAGGACGACGCCTCTCGCTCCGAGCCGGTTCATGAGGTGGTCGAGCTCGCGCAGGGACGCTGCGAGCAGGGGGAGGGGCAGGATGCCCAGAAAGGCGAAGCGGCCGGGAGCCGTGCGCACGGCTTCGGCCAGCGCTTCGTTGGCCAGCCGCGCCGCTTGGACGTTCCTCCCCGGTGGGCCGAGCGCGGGGTACAGGGCCGCGGCATTGAGGACTTGGCAGTCGATGCCGCTGTCGTCCATCTGCTGCAGGCGCCGGCGCAGCATCGCGGCGCTGTCGTCACCCGCCGGGACGTCCCGCTGGTGGCGGCAGTCCTGGCCGTGTGCGTCGAGGAAGCCGACGTAGGCGCGCGGCCACAGGTGGGCGTGCCAGTCCGTGACGGTCATGCCGCGGGCCGCCGCTCGCCCAGCTTGCGGATGCGCAGATCCGCGTACTGCCGGGCCCGTTCCGCGCCTGTCGTCGCACTGTCCTCCTTGCTCGCCTCCATGCGCAGACTCGGGTTCGCGTCGCCGCCGAAGCGACTGCACACATGGACGTGTGCTGCGTAGAGCTGCCCCAGCGCCTCCGTGAACCTCCGGTAGGTCGTCCCCTCGGCGACGTCCGGCAGCAGCCGGGTGCCCAGGCTGTCCAGGGACTGCACCAGATGATGGTGGTCGCGGGTCTGCAGGCCGCTGAAGCCCGAGCCCACACGCGGTGGGGTCATGGTGGGCCGGATCGAGCGGACGTAGAGCTCGGGGGCGAAGTCCGCGGCGTGCCGCATGGCAAGTGCGGCGCTCGTGCAGAACATCACCGTGTGGTCGAGATACATGTCTTGTTCGGCGACGGTGCGTGCGTGGACGGCGCATCCGCAGGTCACGGTGATGGCCTGGAGGTGCGCGAAGAAGAGCCGGTGCCCGGACGCCCAGCGCAGCTGCGCGGTGCGCTCGTCGGCGGGAGGTGCTGTGCCGTCCTCCGGTGGGCGTACGAGTTGCCTTGGCGGGCGTACGAGTTCCCCGCCCCCGCGGCCCGCACGCCGATGGCCCAGCAGGGCCGAGCCACCGCCCACCAGCGTGGAGCGCTCGGCGGCGCTGAGCGAGGACGCGGTGCGCGCGAGGTCGAGGACGGTGTCGATCTCGGCGACGAGCAGGGCACGGAGGAAGAGGTCGGCGGGTCCGTGAGCCCTGGCCACGCCGAAGAAGGCGTCGTGCTCGCTGAAGGCCTCCTCAAGGGAGGGGACTTCCCGAGGCCCGGCGGGCTCGTAGTCGTCGGGCGCCAGTGCCTGCCGCAACCGTACGCAGTCGGTACCCGATGGTGAGGCCATGAACTCGGCCACCAGTGCGTTGACGGCGGACGTCGCCGACCACAGCTCCTCACCTGTGGTCGGGAGGTCGCACGGGCGAAGGAGGGGAAGCGGGTTCGTGGTCATGACGGGGTCCTGTGGGTCAGGGGGCTACCACGTCAGCGGATAGCCCGGGTCCAGCATGGGCAGTGCCTCGCGTCCGGGTTCGAGACGCTCGTGTCCGTCGAGCAGCAGGGTCCACTCGGAGGTCTCCTGGTGGTCGCGCGTCGACTCGGCCAGCCCGGGGGGCGGGCCGTGGGGGACGCCGGGCGGGAACACGGTCACCGACCCCTGGCGCACGCCGCTCTCCGTACGGGAGCCGAAGTCGCCGTCCGCGAACAGCAGTAGCTCGTCGCCCCCGAGGTTGACGTGCTGGTAGGGCACTTTGACGGCTCGCGGGTGGTACTCCAGCACGCGCGGCGTGAAGAAGAGCAGATCGGCGCCGGACATGGCGAAGACCTGATGGACCGGCGGAGGCGCGTGCAGCCGGGCGCTCACCGGCTCGCAGTCCGCGACGTTGAGCACGTACGGATACAGCGTCCCGGTCCAGCCGACGACGTCGAACGGATGGTGCCGATAGGTGATCGCCGTCCCGCGCCGGCCGTGCCGGGTCAGGACGGTCGTGCTGTGTGCCCGGACGGTCTCCGGCGGGTCGGGACACCGCAGGTCGCGTTCGCAGTAGGGGCTTCCTTCCAGGAGCAGCCCGTGCGGCGACAAGTACCGGGCCGGGGCGCCGATCCGGCCCGCCGACTCGAACAGGGTCAGCCGCAGGGGAGGTGCCGTGTCGCGGGCGGCCGGCGGCGGGCGCCGGCCCGGGTCCGCCGCAGGGGCGGCTGCGGACCCTTCCTCCGTGGACGGATGCCATGCGTGCACCACCCCGGCCGGGATGACGACGAGGTCTCCCGGGCCGACCTCCATGCTGCCCATCGCCGTGTGGACCAGGGCCCTTCCCGCCTCGACGTAGGCGCACTCGTCGGCGCAGGCATTGCGGTACAGAGGCGAAGCGCCGGTGGCCACGGCGCGCCAGACGCGCAGCGTGGCACCGCCCACCAGCATGACGCGGTGACGCACCGCGTCGGCCGTCGCACCGGGGTCGGGTGCCGGCCGGCGGGGGAAGTGCATGGGGCCGTGCGGACCGGAGGAATCGGATTCCGTGGACGGTGGATCCCACGGAAAACGCCCCTCGACGCCTGCCGGGTTGTGAAGGTGATACAGCAAGGACGACTCACCATCGAATCCGTCGTCGCCCAGCAATTCCTCCACCAGGGGCGATCCATCCGGCCCGTCCCAGTAGATGTGCCGCTTCGGCGGATAGCATCCCACATTCCTGTAATGCGGCATCGGAGCCCTCCCGTCATGGATACGCGCCATCCTCGCTGCCCCGATGTTGACGGCGCTTCGTACGATCGGGCCCGGAACGGATGAATGCGGATCGTCCGCATCATGCTCCACTCCTCGCGAACGCACGCGCCTAGCATGAAGAAGCGCGACTGCTGAAAAGGACGATCCAACGGGGCGCGGAGGTGCCTGTGAGCGTCGAACGAATCAACCACGTGGTCCTCTGGGTACGTGACGTGAATCGGTCCGCCGATTTCTACACTTTCGTGCTCGGCCTGTCCGTGATCGAAAAGCACGGTGACGAAAAGGTCTTTCTGCGTTCTCCCACCAGCCCCAATCACCATGATCTCGGACTTTTCCGTGCCGAGGTGACAGGCGACGTGACACCAGGAAGTCCGGGCATGTATCACACCGCCTGGCAATGCGAGTCGCTTTCCTCGCTGGTGGAAATCCGAGAGCGTCTGACAGCGGTGGACGCCTTCCTGGGAGGCACGGACCACGGCGCCACCAAGTCCTTGTACGCAAAGGATCCCGACGGCCTCGAGTTCGAGGTCATGTGGCTCACCCCTCGGGAAACCTGGACGGAGGGGCGCCAGCCGTTCGGCCCGCTGGACCTGGAGGCCGAGCTGCGCGGCCGCGTCGAGAGCGGCGACGCCGAGACGTAGGGGGGCGACGGCGCCATCCCTTGCCTCGGTGTACTTCGACACCTGCTCGGGCGGGGGAGGCGGGGCGGTCTCCGCGCGGAGCGTCTACGGTGCCCGCTGGACCCGCGTACCGAAAGCGGCCGCGCTGCGCGCTTGGCGTCGCGGTGAACCCGGTGGAGATTTCGTGAAACGTCGGACGTGCGGCCCGCGGGGAGCGGAGCGTAACGGGCATGGCCTGGGCAAACCGGGTCAACGGCATCTGATCATCAGGAGATGCGCATGAAGTTACTGAAGAAGCGGTTACGTAAACCGCAGGTGCTGGGCGTCGGCGTCATGGCGCTGCTGCTCGGTCTCGTTGCCTCCCCGACCGCACAGGCGGCCCCCGCCGCCGAGCAGTGCAGCGGAAGCTGGGACGGCAAGACGTACTGGGCCAAGAATCCGGCGGGGCGCGACGGGGGCGGCTACGCGCGCACCTACTGGAACAATTCGACCAAGAAGAACTGTGTGAAGTTCTGGTCCAGTCCCTACGACGGCCTCGCCTCGCAGGTCACCGTGGCGATCTTCGACGAGGGCGGCGACTACTCCATCGATCCGCCCAAGGAGCATCCGGCCAACCTGCACTACTACGCCGGGCCGTTGTACACCTGGTTCAACTCGACGGGGCAGTGCATCCGGGTGAGCGGCTCGCTGGTCCGGGGCGGAGTGAAGTACAACCTCAACACCGGACCCGTCCGCTGCGGCTGAGGGGAGCGGTGACCGGGCGGGCTGCCGCCCGGTCACGCGGCATCGCCGGCCGCGGTCGGCTCCGCGCCCTCTGATGTCAGGGCCTGGTCGTGGGGACCTCCGGTGCGAGCGAGTTGCCCGCGGGGATCCGGCCGCAGTCGGACGGGGGCGTCTTGCCCGCGAACCTGTCGCCCAGCCAGCCGAGGGCGGCCGGCGCCCAGGGAACGGCTGCGCCGACATGGCTGAGCAGCTCGTACTGCTGGTACTTGATCGCGGTGTTGCCCTTGTCGCAGTACTGCCGGACCAGCGCACGCACGTCTCCGGCGACCATGACCCCGTCACCCGTTCCGATGCCCGGGAGGTTGCTGAGGGTTCCCTCGAGGACGCCTCCGTCGCCCTGGACGATGAACCCGGGAGCGCTGGGGGTGGGGGCCGAGCCGAGGTTGAGCTTGTTGACCGCCTCGACGAAGGGGGGAACCGAGTTCGGGTTCGCGTACTCCGGCTTGACCATCTTCTTCCAGGTCAGTCCCGGATACTGGCCCAGCGCGTTGATGATCGACCCGCGTTCGAGTTCCTTGAACACCCGTTGACCGTAGGCGTTGAGGTAGGGCTCGAACGCGATGTCGTAGGAACGCGCGGCCCCGATGACGGCCATGGGTGCGACGCCGGCCCAGATGGAACTTCCGCTGACGTACTTGAGGTTGTGCGCCGGATCGACGAGCAGACCGCCTTCCGCGTATCCGACCAGCCTCCTGTCGACGTCCGGCGCGTAGCCCGGTGCGAGTACGGCCGCCCAGTGGGTGGCGATGGCTCCGCCCGAGTAACCGGCCAAGCCGATGCGGGTGTTGGAGTTGAGGCCGGTCTGCGGGGACTGGCTCGCGGCCCGGATCGAGTCCAGCGTGTTCGTTCCGTACTCAGGGCCGGCCGCGAAGTCGGCGTTCTGGCCCTCGCTGTCGGGGATGATCACGTTGTAGCCCGAGAGCAGGAGCGGCACCAGGAGGAGGGACTCGCCGTTCGCGATCAGGCCGCCCAGCGAGACGTCGCCCGCGATGGCTCGGGAGGGGGAGTCCGCGGGGTTGAGGGAGTCGTAGAACGACTGGTACGAAACGGCCTTGCTGCCGTCTCCGTTGGGGCTGCGCACGATCGACGTGACCCCGGCGGACGGGCGGCCCTGCGCGTCGACGGTGCGGAACAGCAGCTGGATCGCGGTGACCGGCGTCGGGATGCCGAGGACGTGGTACTGCAGCGTCCGGGTCTTGAGGACGGCGCCCGGTGCGTACGAGGACAAGGGGGCGCTGCCGTCGTACGCGTAGAACGAGTCGCCCGCGGCGACCGTCGACGAGGCGGCCGGAGCGGCCGCGGCCGCTGGAGCGGCGGTGACGGCCAGAGCGGTGGCAACTGCGGCTGCCAGCTTCCCCATGGCGATGCGATGCATGGTTCCCTCGGATTCGTCTCGTGGATCACCGGGACAGTCGTCGTGCGTTACCTGTGGTAACAGCGCTGCAAGTTACCAGCAGGTAAACGGCTTGAACAGGCCTGCGACACGGCTCTGCGCCACCTGAGCTCGACAAGGCCGCGAGGTCCCCGTCCGGGCGATGTCGGTCACGCGAATCCGCGACCGTAGGAGGGAGGCGACTTCACCCCAATCCGCACCGTTCCTCGGCGCAGCGGGCCGGGTGGCCGTACGGCCCCGGCGCAGCGGGAATTGTCGGACCAATCCGGCGGGCTCCCGGCTCCGAAGGACCGGTAGCCGGCTGTCTGCGACTGGAGTGAGGCCTTCATGCGCGTACCCCCCGATGCCCCGTACACCGCCTGCCCCGCAGGCCCCGGGCAGGCCGCCGGCAGCTGCGCCCCGCACTTCACCGCCGGTCCGGTCCGCATGCCCGCCCGCGGGGCCCCGCCGGGTCCCGACCCGACCCGCGCCGCCCGCGACCGGGTGAAGGTGTCCCGGTGAAGGGCGACGGCCACGAGCGCCATCCGCTGCTCGGCCGCCTCGTCCGTGACACCGTCTCCGGGACCGAGGGCCTGCTGATGGCCGTGGTCCGCGAGGAGCTCCCCACCTACACCGGCACACCGCGGATGACACGGCGCGCCTACATCCGTCCGATGTCCGGCGGTTGCGAACTGCCCGCTGCCCTGGCCGACATCGAGGCGGCGGGCCTGACGTGAGCCGGCCCCGCCTCACCGCACGACCGGGACGGGAACCCCGCGGTCGCCCTCGTTGAGGTGGGGGCCGCGGGTGACCGCCGCGGCGGTCGGCCACCTCGTCCGCGCCGGCCTCTTGGTCCACCTCGGCGGGGACGTCGAGTTCCCCGACCTCCGCCCGGACCAGTTGGCCGCCCTTGCGCCGGAGCCTCGGGCGGGGACCGAGAGCGTGGTCCCCGGTGAGGACGGCGAGGGCTTGGGCGCGGCCTGTACCCGGGTCGTCCGGCGCACGGCCGGGTGGCGGAATGCACCGGACACGGGATGTGCGGGTCCGGCGTCACACCGGACCGGACCGGACCGGACGGGCGCGGGACTGGGACCGGGCGGGCGTGTCCTGAGCGCTTCAGCCCGAAACCTCTCGTAGGTTCTGACCGGTCGGTTTGCATGATCCGCGCAGCCGTCCGGTGCGCGCCCGGTACCCCCCCGGCCCGTCCGCGCGCCCACCAGGCCACGAGGGGCCGGCCCTCGGCCAGATGGGGAGATCACGTCCGATGACTCGGCTGCAGGGGCTGCTCGGCCTCATCGCGATCTACGCGCTGTGCTTCGCCATTTCGCGACACCGGCGCAGGATCAACTGGTGGACCCTGGGCATCGGCCTCACCCTGCAAGTGGGCTTCGCTCTGCTCGTGCTCAAGTGGGAACCCGGCCGCGAGGCCCTGCGCGCGTTCGCCGACATGATCGCGAAGCTCATCGGCTACACCACAGCCGGCACGGAGTTCCTCTTCGGCTCGCTGGCGAAGGGCTCGACCGTCCCCTTCGCCCTCGGCGTGCTGCCCGTGATCATCTTCCTCGGCGCTCTCGTCGGACTGCTGTACTACCTTCGCGTCATCCAGTGGGTCGTGCAGATCATCGGCGGTGGGATCTCCCGGCTGCTCAGGACCAGCCGCATCGAGTCGATCTGGGCCACCACCGTGATCTTCCTCGGACAGTCCGAGGCGCCGCTCCTCATCGCGCCGTACCTCAAGCGCCTCACCCGCTCCGAGCTGTTCACCTGCATGACGGGCGGCTTCGCGTCCGTGGCCGGATCCACACTGGTCGGGTACTCGCTGCTCGGCGCGCCCCTGCCCTACCTGCTGGCGGCGAGTGTCATGAACGCCCCCGCGATGCTGGTCATCTCCAAGGCGATCTACCCCGAGACCGAGGAGCCGGAGCAGCCGGGCGACATCCGCGGCGTACGCGACACGGAGTCGGCCAACGCCATCGACTCGATCGCCCGCGGCGCGATCAACGGCGGCCGCCTCGCGGTCATCGTGGGCTGCCTGCTCATCGCCTTCGTGGCGCTCATCGCCCTGGCCAACGGCATCCTCGGCATCGCCGGAGGCTGGGTCGGTGTCGACGGCCTGACGTTCCAGAGGCTGTTGGGCTGGGTCTTCGCACCGGTCGCCTGGCTCATCGGGGTGCCCTGGGACGAAGCCACGACCGTGGGCAGTTACCTCGGGCAGAAGCTGGTCATCAACGAGTTCGTCGCCTATGCCTCCTTCGGCCCCGAGATCCCCGCCCTCGGGGACAAGACCGTACTCATCACCACCTTCGCCCTCGCCGGCTTCGCCAACTTCAGCTCGATCGCCATCCAGCTCGGCTCTTTCGGCGCGCTGGCCCCCGAACGCCGGCCCGACGTCGCCCGCCTCGGCCTCCTGGCCCTCCTCGCGGGCACCCTGGCCAACCTCAGCAACGCGGCCATCGTCGGGATCGTCGGCTGACCCGTACGCGCCCCGGTGCCCAGGGCCCGCCCCGTACGCGACGGCGATCACCACATGCTGGGCTCGCTCTCACAAGGTGGTCATGCACCGGTGACGTTGCTCTCGAACAAGCTGGGCTGGTTTTCGGGCTTTACGTCTTGGGTTCATAGGCCGTAGCCAGTGAGACTGTTCTCGTGACGTCCCGAAAGCCTGATGAGCAGTTTGCTCGCTACCCCGGACTCCGACTCGTCTCGCCGCGCTCCGTCGCCGCGGCACGCAAGGAGGTGACCGGCCGACGCACCCGACCCGATCCCCGGCCGCCGGCGGGTACGCCCGCCACGGCCGACCTCGCGAACCGGGCCCGGGCTTCGCTCGCCGACGCCGTACGGCTGACCCGCTGGGCTGAGCGCAACCTGGGCGTCGGAGACGGCGGGCTGCTCGCCCCCGCGGGCGCCCTGTCCCCGTCAGATGTAGAACGCGTAGCCAGGGAAATGGGTCTGACGCACGGCCAGATCCGGGTCGGCTGGGATCGCGCCCGCCTCGCCGGGCTGGTCGAGGTGCACGGCGGCCACGCGCGGCCCGGCTGGCGGCTGCACGCCTGGGAACGCGATGACACCGCCGTACTGCGCGGCTGGGTCGCGCTCTTCGACGCCTGGTCGCTGGTCCACCCGGCCCCCGCCGGCATCGCCCCCTCAGCCGTCGCCGAGGTTGTTGAGGCGATGCCACAACTCCTGTCCTTGCTGCAGCTCTCCGCCGGGCCGGTGACCACGCCCGTCCTGCTCGACCTGCTCGGGCAGCGCGTCACCGAACTGCGCGACGAGCGCTGCGAGGTACCCGACTCGAGAGCCCCCGACGCCGGGACCCCCGAGCCGGCGCCCTCACCCGACCCAGCCTCCCTGGCACGGCTGCTGCGCTGGGCGCTCGGCTGCCTCGGCGCGGTCGACGCGCTCACTCTCGGCCCCGCCCACGCCACCCTCACACCGCTTGGCAGCTGGGCGGTCTGGGTCAAGCTGGAGCAGATCTGCGTTGCAGCGGAGAGCCCCGCGGGCAACATCGAACAGTCCGCCACCGCGATGCTCCGGGGTTGCGCCCGTCTCACGGCCCGTCCGGCGCGCGCCGAGTACCGGTCCTGGCTCGCGGCCCGGCCGGTCGGCAGCGCCATCACCGAGCTGCTGCAGGCCGCGCGCGGCAAGGACGCGCTCGTCCGCGGGCTCGCCTTCGAGGCGCTGCGGGTGATCGGGGCCCCCGCCGAGCCCGACGTACGGGCTGCGGCCGGTGAGTCCGCACTGCGCCCTTACGCCCTGCTGTGGCTGGCCGAGCACGAGGGCGCCGACCCCGACGATGCCCAAGAGGTCTTGACCGCCGAGGAGTTGACCTGGCTTTGGGTGGACATCGCGGCAGCGATCGCCGACCACGGCGAGGCCGAGCTGCTGGCCCGCCACCTGGACTCGGCCGTCCGCACCACCGTGCCGCGGCTGCTGGACGAGGTGCGGGCCGTAGGGCATCCGCAGACGGTCCAGGTCTTGGTCGCGCTGGCTGCCGCGCACCCCGACCCGGCCTTGGCCAAGGCCTTCCGCCGAGCCGCCTTCCAGGTGCATGCGGGGAGGCCGCTCTCAGGACCGGCGCGAACAATGGGCGGCAGCGCCGAGCCCCCTGCGGCACCGGCCACCTTCCGTGTGGAGGGCACGGAGCTTCCAGAGCCCCCGGCAACGCCGCGCTGCCAACCCCAGCTGACGCTTCTGGACGACCAGCCCCGCGCTGGCACGCCTGTGCGCTTGACCGTGGAACTGGTGGCGGAGCCCGCACATCCCTGGACTTGCCCTGGTGCCCGACCTCGGCTGGACATCGTGGCTGTGCCGTTGACCAGTGCGGAGGTTGAGCCTGCCACCGTGCCGTACGGCCCCTTGGACACCGGATCCGTACAGTTCCGCCTCATCGCCGCCGAGTCCGGCACGCACCGGATCCGGTTCACCTTTGTGCACCACGACACGGGTATCGTCTTGCAACAGGTGGAGACGACCCTCTACATCGCTGGTCCCGAGGCCAGTGGGGTGGAGACGAGATTGGTGTGGCCAGGCAAGGGGAGGTTCTGACCGTGCCCCGCGCATTGACCACCCGCGTCGTCCAGGACCCCAGTGACGGCTTCCGTTTCCTACCACACCTGCAGACGGAGCCGCCTGATCTGCGCGTCAGCTTCGACGTCCTTGGCGGCGGTCGAATCCGGGCCCGCATGTCGGGCACGTCGGTTCCAGCGCTCAAGGGAAGCGAGCACAAGGCCGACCTCAGCGCCCGGCCCGACGAGGTGCACAGTGCGGCGGCCCGGCTCTGTACACGCTGGAAGGAGCTGTTTGTCGACTTCCAGCCGGTCGACGACCACGGCCGGGCCCTTCGAGACCGGCGCCGCCCGTATGCGACGGCAGCCGACCTCAGCGCCGAGCCAGAGCACGAACTGCTCCGGGTCGTGGCTGATCTGGCCCGCGGCGGAGAATCTCTGCTGTTCGATACTCTGCTGCGCGGAGACGACGTACGAACCGAAATGTTCCGCACCTACCTGCGATCCGCGCTGTCCCAGGAGGGGCTGCGGGTGCGATTCGACTCTGATCTCCATCTGCCCTGGCCGATGCTCTGCACGGCCAAAGATTCCACCGTGTCCGCAGCTACCTTGAAGGCCACGTTCGCCCGCTTCCTCGGCCACCAGCACCAGATTGAGCACACCGGCGATGCCTACGCATGGATTGGGCCGCCTGTGCCGGTTCCGCAGCAGCCGGCCGTCAGCCTGAACCACGACGCTCGCGTGGGCCGGGCTACCCGAGCGGACGAGGTTGCGAAGGCTCTGGCGGAAGGTACGGAGTTCACCGTACGAACGACATACGATGAACTGGTCCGCGACTTCGGAAACGCGAACCTGGACGAGCAGTTGACGTACTTCTGGTGCCACGGCGAGTTCGTCAGCAACGAGCCCGAACCCCACGTACTAGTCCTCAGACTCACGGACGGCACCCCTTTCGACGGCCACACCGTGCGCGAGCTGCGGTCATGCCACCGCCACAGCCGCTTCCGGCCGCTCGTCCTACTGAACGCCTGCCATGCCGGAATCACCGGGGCGAGCACGGATCGATCCTTCCTCGGCCGCATGCTCATAGAGCACGGCGCGCAGGGTGTGCTCGGGCCGCACATCGCCATGCCCCAGGCATTTGCCGCCGAATACGCGCTTGAGTTCATCACACGGTACCTGCGCGGTGAGGAGACAGCCGGACGGATCACGTACGAGTTGGCCCGCCATTTCGCCGCCCGGTACCGGACCCCCCTCGGGTTCGCCTATGGGCTCCACGGCGGCATGGACACCCAACTTGACCGGACGAACCGAGGAGAAGAATGAGCCACACTGCGGCCGTCGCGGCCGTCGCGGCCGTCGACCTAGACGAGACCGGCTGGCTGCTCGACGCCGACAACGGCGAGCCGGTGCCCGAACATCAGCTGCACCGCTACTTCGAAGAGAGACTCGCCCCGCCGACTTGGGCAACGGACATCCTCGTCTACGTTCACGGCTGGCAGACGTCCCCCAGCTCCGCCGTCCGTACCGCTGAACGGCTATTGGCCCTGGTGCGTGACAACGCGGCGACGGCCCCAGCCCGCTATCCGGCTCTGGTGTCGGGAGGCTTCAACCCCTGGTGTGTCGTGGTTCGCTGGCCGTCGTCCAGCCCGGTCACCCCCGCCGGCTACCGCACGATCCGGGACAGGGCGCACGCGATGGGCGCACCCAGCGGAAACGGACATGCCGCGCAGATTCTTGGCCGACTGCTCGGGTATCTGCATGCCGAGCGGGCCGACCCCGGGGGAGCACCCGTGCTGGCCAACCGCGACGGGCAGTATCTTCATCTTGTCGGACACTCCTTCGGCTGCCGGTTCCTGTGCGAGGCGGTGCAGTGGGCAGCGGATGCCCAGCTGGGCGACACGCTCGGATGGAGCAGGGTGGGCCTTTCGCCCTCCCGCCCGTTCACCGCGGACAGCATGCTGCTGTTCCAGATGGCCGCACGACGCGACGCGTTCCTCTCGCTCTTTCCGTACATCCTGGCGCGGGAGGAGCATGACGGCGCTCCGCTGAGAGGCCCTATCGTCGCCACGTACTCCCGCCACGACCGAGCAACGGGCTTCTGGCACCTGCGGGCCGAGCGACAACCTGGCATCGGGCACTCCGGCATCGGTCCGGCACCCGCACCCATGTTCACCACACGTCTGCTGCCTCTGGACGAGAGCTACCCGATCTCCGCACTCGACCACCGCTTCGTCAACATCGACGCCTCTGACGTCTACGTCCGCGGTCGCCGGCTCAACCCGGCAGGATCCCACTCCGACCATGTCCGCCCGGAATCCGCCCACCTGATGCTGACCCTGGCCAACTACTCGCGTTGAAAGGGCAGGCCGTCGTGTCGGTGCGCCCTGCACGATGTGGTGGTGCACCGGGGGTGTCCCTCCCCTCGTGGCGTGGCGTCCGTGACGCGGTCCTGGGGGCCGATCGTGGACCTCCGTGTGGCGAGGGCCGACCGCTGGAGCGAGTCGGGCCAGCCGGCGCGGCCCTCGCCGTCGGCCAGGGGCAGGCCGTCCCTACGGGCCGTGAGTCGCATCCTCGTCCGCGCGGGGGAGGGGGAGGGGGGAGAGGGGGCACGCCGTGGCCATTGCGAGCGGCCCGGGGTTTGTGGGCATCGGAGGCCCGGTTGCCGCGACGGGGATATGTGGCCGTCCAAGTGAATGCTTGAGGGGCGCCCTGTGAAGAAAAAGTAAGCAACTATTTGAACGGGCGGGTACGCGTGGACCGCTGTTGCTTGATGTAGGATGTTTTGGCATGCTACAAGTCGCACATGCGTGATTATCCATACATTCGCCAACCCTCCACGAATTACCCTGGATCGTATTCGGCGACTTACGATGCCTGTTTTGGAGTCTGAATGGAGATCGGGATATTAGGCCCTCTTGTCGTATCGAAGAATGAGCCGCCAAGATACATCGAACTCGCCCCGAAACCCCGCACGGTACTCGCCCTTCTGCTGTCGAATTCGGGAGGGATAATCCCCGCTTCCTCCCTGGTGCGTGAAGTGTGGGGCGACGCCCCGCCGGTGAGTGCTCTAAGGAACATCCAGACCTACGTGCTCCAGTCACGCAAGGTGTTGTCCCAGGTCACAGGGGCTCCTGTCCGGTTAGTGGCCGCCGAGTTGCTCCTGACGCGGCCGGGCGGATACACCTTCAGCGATACGGCCGGACAATTCGACTACCGGCGTTATCTGGAACTCGCCGAAGCCGGTCGAAGAGTGATACGTGAGGGGGCTCTGGGTGAGGGAATCGACTTGCTGTCGAGGGCTCTCGCGACCTGGCGTGGGCCCGCATTCATAGACATCGTGGCCGGACCCGCGCTCGAATCCCAGAGAATTCAGCTCGAAGAGTCCAGGCTGGGTGTCGTGGAAATCCTCTCGGAAGTCCGCATCCGTGTCGGCCACTATCACGAGGCGCTTTCAGACCTGGCGGTTGCGGTGTCGGAGTACCCTCTGCACGAGGGATTGCATTACCAGTACATGCGCGTTTTGGACCTCGTCGGATCCAGGGCGCGCGCCCTGGAGGTCTTCAATCGCCTGCGGCTGAATCTGGTCTCTGAATTGGGCATCGAGCCGGGCGCCCCGGTGCAGCAGTTGCAGCACCGGATCCTCAACGCCTGGGACCTTGACGACGACGCCCCGTACGCGGCGTCGACGGGCCGGATGATGCGGGCGGGCTAGTGGCCGTCGGAACCTCTCAGTAGAAGAACACCTTCCGCGGTCCACCGGTTGCGCCGTTGCCGTTGCCGTGCGTGTTGACGGCAACGGCAACGGCAACGGCAACGCCCGGCAAAGGAAACCGCGACGGATCACCGCGATGGGCGTCCGGCGCGCGTCAGGGCCCGTTCGGCGGTCCGGTCGAGGAGCAAGTCGCGGTTCGGCCCGCGGGTCAGGCTGCCGCGGTCCGCGAACGGGTCGATCCTGCCGAGGATCCGCAGCGCCCCGTTGGCCGGATCGAACACGGCCCGGTCACGGGTGCTGAGCCAGCCCGGCCCGCCGTGCGGACCGTCGGCGAGGAAGCGCGCGGGTGGCTCCTCCTCGCCGAGGTAGGGGGTACGGGCCAGACGCACCTGCAACTCGCCGCCCTCCAGCCGCACCCGCGCCACCGGCACGACCAGCCCCACCGTGCCCGGGCCGTACCAGCCCGTGGGGTCGGCGGCCACGATGCCGGTCTCGGTGGTGCCGTACGCCTGGCCGATGCGGACGCCGTAGCGCTCCGTGAACCGCGCGTGCACCCGGTCGTCGAGCCGGTCGCCGCCCGAGATCGCACGCCGCAAGCCCGGCACGCGTACGGGGCGTTCGGCCAGGGCGAGTTCCGTGAAGTGCCCGGTGGTGCCGAGGATGGTGTCGGTGCGCGAGCGGATGGCGGTGCGCAGCGCGGCAGGACGGCCCGCGCGGGTCGGAAAGACGGTGGTGGCACCGACGTTCATGTTGTGCAGGAGGCCGCCGACCAGGTTGAAGGAGTGTGCGACCGAGCCCAGGACGAGCACGCGCGAGCCGGCCTCGGGCATGCCGCCGATCCGGCGGAAGACGTCGAGTTCGGCGAGCAGGGAGGCCGGGGTGCGTCCGACGGCCTTGGCGAATCCGGTGCTGCCCGAGGTGAAGTGGACCAGGCAGTGGTCGGTGGTGGCGCGGGCGCCCCCGCGCATGCGGCGCACGAGGATCTCGCACTCGTCGTGGAAGGCGAGCAGGGGGTGCCCGGTCGACCCGTAGGAGACGTGGAACTGTGGCTGGCAGCGGTCGAGGAGCCGGCTGAGCTCGCGGCCCCGTATCTCCTGCCCCATCAGCATCACCTGGGCGCCGATCGACCACAGGGCGAAGACCGACCACACCTGGGAGAAGCTGGGGGTGCCCTGGAGGGCCACGGTGGTGCCGGGCTTGATCCCGTGCGCCCTGAACAGTCCTTCGAGCCTGCTGGTCCGGTCGCGCAGGTCCCGGTAGGTCACCTCGTGTCCGGCCTGCGCCCATACAGCGTCCGCCGGGTGCCGTGCCAGGAGCTCCTCCCCCCACCAGCCGTGCTTGCTCTCGGGTAAGTCGCGCATGCGGATGCTCACTCCCCACTCGTGTCAGGACCGTGTCACACAGAACCGAACACCGGAACGCGGGAAAGGGTTGCATCGAGACCGGGCGAAGGGCCGGGCGAAGGGCCGAGGAAGGACCGGGGAGGGGCCAGAGAACGGCCGGGGAAGGGCCCGAAGGACCGGAAGAAGCGGGGGAGGGGCCGGCGGCGCGGGGGATGTGGCCGCCGGCCCCCGTTCACGGGCGGCCGCGAGGCCGCTGCGCTGGGGCCGGGGTCAGCCGGCTTCCAGGTCGAGGAGGTACTGCTTGGCGGCGCTCCCGCCGGCGTACCCGGTGAAGCGCCCGGAGACACCGACGATGCGGTGGCAGGGGAGCACGACGCACAGCGGGTTGGAACCGAGCGCCGTCCCCACGGCCCTGGCCGCCCGGGGCCGCCCGAGGTGCTCGGCGAGGGCGCCGTAGGTACCGGTGGTGCCGTACGGGACGAAGTGCGTCAGCGCCGAGACCGTCTCGCGGGAGAAGGGGGTGGCCAGGCGCAGGTCCAGCGGCAGCGAGAACTTCCGCAGCCGGCCGCTCAGATACGCGTCGAGCTGGGCGCGCGCCTCGTCGAGGACTGCCCCGGCGGTCCGGGCCGTGACGGGGTCCGGCCCCGGACCCGGCGCCGCCGGGAGCGCGGCGAGGCGCGGGCGTACGTCCTCCGGTGCGCCGAAGGCGCAGTACACGAGGGCATGGCCGGTCGCCGCGAGGGTCAGTGTGCCGAGCGGTGTCGGATGACTGACGAGCTCGGCGTCGTCCGTACGGGGCGAGTCGGCGGGGGGCATGGCGGTGATCCTTCCGGTGGTGCCCGGCATACGGTGCCGGGCACGCGGTGCGTCGGATGTCAGACGGTGAGGGGGCGGCAGCTGCGGCAGGCGCGATAGCCCGCCCGCCGGGCCTCGGAGGCACTGTGGAACGGCCGCTGGTGGGGCGGGGTGATGCGGCGGGCGTGGGCGCAGGTGGGATGGCAGTAGATGTTCGTGGTGTCGCTGCCCAGGAGGATCACGCCCCGTCCCGCCAGTGTGGCGATCCGTTCCATGTCGATCTCCTCGGCCGCGCGCAGTGCCCGGCCGGCGCTGGGCAGGTATCCCGCGTCGCAGGGCGAGCCGTCCTCGTACGTGATCCGGTGGCAGGGGATGAGCAGGGTCGCCGGGTTGGCGGCCAGGGCGGCAACGACGGTCGCCTCCCCGGCGGATCCGACACCGGCCTCCCGGGCGATCCAGCCGATGGGCCGCAGCTGTCCCCGCGGCACGGTCCGTACGGCCTCCAGCACGGTGCGCTGCTGCTCGTCCAGGCCGCCCAGGTCGATCGGCAGGGCCTTCGCCCGGCTGGTCCGCAGGGCGGGGCGCAGGCCGGGGAAGGGTGCCGTGGCGCGGATCGCGGTCCGTCGGGTCCGGCCCCAGTGGACCTCCTCGAACATTTCGGCGCTGGCGACCATCGCTTCCAGCGTGGCGCCGGTGATGGCGACGGGGCTGAAGGCCACGTAGAGGCCCCCTGCGTCCGTCCCCAGGTGGACGTACTGGTCGTAGCGGTCCCGGGAGATACCCACGTGCCGCAGTACCCGGAGTCCGAAGTCCACCGGAGCGGGAGTGGTGAGATCGGCCAGCGCACTCTCCAGATCGGGCTGCGATGAGGCAGTGCCCTCAGCGTTTGTACTCACTTCAACACCTCCCTTGTGGGCGGGTCCTTGGCATCCATCAGCTGACGAAGGCTACCGATACCCCGCGAGACCTGCGCTTTGACCGTTCCGACCGGACACCCCTGGGCCTCGGCTATTTCCACGTAGCTCAGACCGACGACGTGCCGGAGCACGACGGCGACCCGGGGGTTCTCCGGTAACTCCCTCAGAGCCGACACCAGCCGACGCCGGTCCTCGGCCGTCCCGGCCCGTTCCTCCGGCCCGGGGCGGGCGTCGGGCCAGGCCCGGCCGGCGTCCTCGACGGTGGTGGCGGACACGGGGCGGCGCACGCTGGTACGGACGTGGTTGCGCCAGACGTTCGCGGCGATGGCCATCAGCCAGGCTCTCGGACGCAGCTCACGACGGCGCTCGGGAGAATATTCCTGCAGCGCCGTGTAAGCGCGCAGGAAGGTGTCCTGCCCCAGGTCGTCCGCCTCGCTGGCGGATCCGGTGACCCGGAACAGGAACCCACGGACCGCCGTGGCATGGACCCGCACCAGCTCCGTGAAGCCGTCGTCGAGATCCGCTGCCAGGCGTTCGCTCACCTGCTCGGCCATTTCGTTCATCACTCAACACAACACCACGACTTCCCGGAGGGTTGCACGCGAGGACTGCGGTCTTCGCGTGCAACCCGTCCGAGGCAACCGGTGTTCCACCTTCCGCACGCCAGGAAACTGGCTCACGAAGCGAAGGGGAAGCAATGTCCGACCTAGAGGAGATGACCGGCACGCGGGGCGCGCCCGCGGCAGCGCCGCAGCGGATGACGGGTCAGCAGAAACTGGCGCTGGCCGTCCTGCTCGGTGCCCAGTTCATGCTCGCCGCCGATTTCTCCATCTTGACCGTCTCCCTGCCGGTGATCGGCGACTCGCTGGGCTTCTCCCTGGACAGTCTTCAGTGGATCACCACGGGGTTCGCCCTGCCCGCGGCGGGCTTCACCCTGCTGTTCGGCCGCGTCGGAGACCTGTTCGGGCGGCGCAGGATGTTCCTGCTGGGCATCGTGCTGCTGGCCGCGGCCTCGCTCGCGGGCGGGATGGCGCAATCTCCCACGATGCTGGTGGCCGCACGCGTCGTACAGGGCCTGGCGACGGCCATCTCGGTGCCGTCCGCCCTCTCCCTGCTGACCACGGCGTTCCCCGAAGGCCCGCTCAGGCAAAGGGCGCTCGGGCTCAACGGCGCACTGCTCGGCGGCGGTTTCAGCGCGGGCGCCCTGCTGGGCGGCGTACTGACCGAACTCTTCAGCTGGCGCTGGTCCTTCCTGATCAACGTCCCGGTGGCGCTCATGGTGCTGATCGGCACGCTGGCCGTCATCCCCGAGAACCGGACGGGCGGACACACCAAGCTCGACGTGCCCGGAGCCGTCACCGTCTCCGCCGGCCTGCTCGCGCTCGTCTTCGGCATCACCACCGCCGGTCACGAGGGCTGGGCGAACCCGGGCGTGTACATCTGGCTGGCCGCGGCCGTCGTCCTTCTGGTCGCCTTCTGGTTCATCGAGCTCAAGAGCCCGAACCCGCTCGCCCCCGTGCGGGTGCTGAAGCGGCGCACCGTCCGCTGGGGCAACTTCGGCGGGTTCGCCTCGATCGCCATGGCCACCGCGATCTCCTTCACCACCACGCTCTACATGCAGAAGGTGCTGGGCTTCTCGGCCTTCACCACCGGTGTGGTGATCGGTCTGCCGGGCATCCTGACCATCATCGGCGGCACGATCGCGCCGAAGCTGCTGGCCCGGATCGGCGCGCCCGCCGTACTGGCCCTGTCGCTGGTGGTTCAGTCCGTCGGGTACGCGGTCCTGCTGTGGCTGAACGACGGGAACTCGGGCGTCGTGCTGGTCCTCGTCGCGCTGGCCGTCGGATTCTTCGGCCATGCGTACAGCCTGGTGTCGTACATGGTGACGGCCACGTCCGGGCTGCCGGACGAGGAGCAGGGGCTGGCGACCGGTCTGACCACGATGAGCATGCAGATCGCGATCACGCTGGGCATCCCGGTGGTGAGCGCCGTGATCGCGGCGCGGACCTCGGCACTGGAGAAGACGGGATCGGCGTCCGACGCCGTACTGGGTGGCCTGCACGCGGGTGTGCTCGTCAACGCCCTGTTCCTGATGGCCTCCGCGCTGATCGTGTGGCTGTTCCTCGGCCGGGGCCGCGCGGCCCAGGCCACCGAGACCAAGGGCGGTGCGCGATGAAGCGGCTGGACGGAAAGGCGGCGCTGGTCACCGGCGCCAGCAGGGGAGTCGGGCGGGCGACGGCCGAGAGGCTGGCGGCGGACGGCGCCGTGGTCGCGGTCCACTACGCATCGGCCGCCGCCGCGGCCGACGAGGTGGTCGGGGGCATCCTCGCGGCGGGCGGCGCGGCCTTCGCGGTCCAGGCCGAATTCTCCGCACCGGACGCCGCCGAGCAGCTGTGGACGGAATTCGACAAGGGAATTGCAGAATTCAGCCACGATCCGGGGGTCGACATCCTGGTGAACAACGCGGCCACATCGGTCATGGCCACCCTCTCCGAGACGGCGCCGGAAGACTACGACCGGATGTTCGCAGTCAACATCCGAACCCCGTTCTTTCTCATCCAGCAGGGCCTGACGCGATTGCGCGACGGAGCTCGCATCATTAATGTGTCGTCAGCCGTCACACGCATGGCATTTCCTCAGGTCGTGGCCTACGGTCTGACCAAGGGCGCGATGGACACGCTCACGCTCACCGCCGCGCAGGAATTGGGCGGCCGTGGCATCACGGTGAACGCGGTATCACCAGGAACGCTCGATACGGACGTCAACGCGGGCTGGCTGCGCGGCAACCCCGAGGCCGGGCGGCTCGTCTCCGAACAGGCCGCCCTGGGCAGGGTGGGGCAGCCGGCCGACGTGGCCGACGTCGTCGCCTTCCTGGCGTCCGACGGGGCGCGCTGGATCACAGGCCAGGTCATCGACGTGAGTGGCGGTGCACGACTTTGAACTGCCGAAGGCGACGAGCTCGCCGAGACGAAGGGGAGGATCCCTATGGCTGTGAGTCAGGGAGAGGTCTACGAGAACCCACGGTGCCGGGAGCGCGTGGTGATCAGGACGCCCGCCGCGGAGACCGGCGGCGAACGGACCGTCATGGACGTGTATGTGCAACCGGGCGGAGCCGTGTCCGGATCGCACGTCCATCCCCTCAGTGAGGAGCGGTTCACACTGGTCCGCGGGCGCATAGCCTTCTCGATCGACGGGCGCGAGGTGGTGCTGGACCGGGCCGGCCAGAGCATCCTGATCCCGCCCGGTATCAAGCACCGCTGGTGGAACGCGGGCGGGGACGAGTCCCGCCACATATGCGAGCTGCGGGGCGGCGCCGACCGCTTCGAAAAGCTGGTGCTGCGCCAGCTCTTCGGCCTCGCCCAGGACGGCAAGACCTCCCCGGAGGGCATGCCGCACCTGCTCCAGCAGGCCGTCACCACCCTGGAGTTCGAGGACGTCCTGCGCTTCACCTCGCCGGCCTGGCCGGTGCAGCGCCTGCTGTTCGGGGCCCTCGCTCCGGTGGCCCGGCTGCTCGGCTACCAGGGCTGCAATCCGGAGTACATGGACCGCAAGCCGAGCGAGATCGCGGAGCTGGAGCCGCTGCCCGACGAGGTGTCCGCCTGGCACTACTGAGTACCGCCGGGGCCGGTTCGTCGGTTCGGGCGAAAAGGAGCGGGTGAAAAGGAGGGGTCGAATTTGTCGACCCCTCCTTTTCTTGTGCCCAGCCCTCGGAAGGTACGGTTCCAATTCTCTGTAGAATTTCTGTGACGGATCTGGTGCGGGCACTGCGAGGCTCGTCTGCATGAGGCCAAAACTTGTATCCGAGGCGTTGTACGCATACATCGTCGAGAACAGTCTTCCGGTCGATGACGCACAGCGCAGCCTGATGAACAGAACTGCTGCCGTCGGTGAACGCGCCCGAATGCAGATCGGAACTCCGCAAGGCACGTTCTTCACTCTTCTCACCCAGCTGATGTCGGCCCGCAAGGCCATTGAGATCGGCACCTTCACCGGCTACTCGGCGCTGAGCATCGCCAAAGGCCTGCCCGAGGACGGTCATCTCCTCACCTGCGACGTGAGCGAGGAGTGGACGGCCATCGGCCAGGACGCCTGGAAAGAGGCCGGCGTCGCCGACCGGATCGAGCTGCGCCTCGGACCGGCACTGGACACGCTGCGCTCCCTGCCGGCGGACGCCGACTGGGACCTGGCGTTCATCGACGCGGACAAGGAGGGCTACCTCGCGTACTACGAGGAGCTCGTTCCGCGGATGCGCCCCGGCGGGGCGATCCTCGTCGACAACGTCCTGTGGTTCTCGACCGTGGTCGACGACCCCGAGGGCGAGGGCGCCCCGATGCGCGCGTTCAACGCGCACGTGGCAGCGGACCCCCGTGTGGAGGCGGTCATCCTCTCGATCGGCGACGGAGTGACGCTCATCCGCAAGAAGGCCTAGCAAGAAGGCCTAGCGAGAGGGCCCAGCGAGAGGGCCCCGGCGAGAGGGCCCGGCGCAAGGGCCCGGCGAAGGCCCAGCAGGATCCCGCATCCGCCGCACAAGGGAGTGCCCGATGACGAGAATGTCCTCCTCCGGAAAATCACTGCGCCTGGCCCGGCTGTCCGGCCATGGAGACGGGCGCTACCTCTTCGTGCCGCTCGACCACTCGGTCTCCGACGGCCCGATCACCACCGCAGGCGCGTTCGACACGCTGATCCGTGACGTCGTCGACGGCGGCGCCGATGGCATCGTCGTCCACAAGGGGCGGGCGCGGGTGATCGATTCAGAAGTCCTCGCGGACTGCTCCTTGCTGGTGCACCTGAGCGCCAGCACACCCCACGGTCCGGACGTCAACGCGAAGGTGCTGGTCGGGGACGTCGAGGACGCCATCCGGCTCGGCGCGGACGCGGTGAGCGTGCACGTCAACATCGGCTCGGACACCGAGGCCGAACAGCTCGCGGACCTCGGCGCGATCGCCGCGGCCTGCGACCGCTGGGGCATGCCGCTGCTGGCCATGATCTACCCGCGCGGCCCCCGGGTCGCCGACCCGTACGACCCCGTCCTCCTCTCCCACGTCGTCAACATCGCCGCCGACCTGGGTGTGGACATCGTCAAGACGGTCTTCGCCTCTCCGGCCGAGCGCATGGCCGAGGTCGTCGCGAGCTCCCCGATTCCGATCATCGTGGCGGGCGGCGGCGACGGAGTCTCGAGCCTCGCCGACTTCGCCGCCTCCGCCCTGTCGGTCGGATGCAGCGGACTGGCCGTGGGTCGGCGGGTGTTCGGCTCGCCCGATCCCCGCGCGACCGTCCGGGAACTCGCCGGGATCCTGCACGGATCCGTCGGTCCCGACTCCCTCATTCCCACTACTTCCCCGCGAATGGCAGGTGTTCTGTGAAGCTCAGCTGGATTGACATACGGTCGGTTGGATCGGCGAAGCAGGCGATCGTGGAGGAGGCGATCCACGCACGCGTGGACGGCATCCTCACCGACGACCCCGCCGACCTGGCCGGACTGCCGCCCACCGTGCGCAAGGTCCTCTTCCCCCAGGGGCAGACGCTCCCCGAGGACCTCGGCGCCGCCGACGTCGTCATCGTGGAGGCGGCCAAGCACGGTGAGCCCGCCGAACTGGCCCTGCGCCACCCCGAGGTGGAGTTCGGCCGCTACGTCGAGATCGTCGACGCGGACACCCTCGAGGACGCCTGCCAGTCGGCGCGCACCGACCGGTGGAGCCTCCTGTGGTTCCGGGATCCGACCAAGATCCCGCTGGAGATCGTGATCGCCGCCGGAGCCAGGGCCGAAGGCAGCCTGGTCACCCTCGCCCAGGACGTGGAGGAGGCGGAGATCATCTTCGGCGTCCTGGAACTCGGCTCGGACGGTGTGCTGCTGGCACCCGCGGCCGTCGGGGACGCCACCGCCCTGCGGCGGGCCGCCGAGGCGGGCGTCGCGGACGTGGAGCTCGTGGAGCTCGAGGTCACCGCCACCGCGCACGTGGGCATGGGCGACCGGGCGTGCGTGGACACGGCCACGTACTTCCGCGAGGACGAGGGCATCCTCGTCGGTTCGACCTCCAAGGGAATGATCCTCTGCGTCAGCGAGACGCACCCCCTGCCCTACATGCCCACCCGCCCCTTCCGGGTCAACGCCGGCGCGATCCACTCGTACACGCTCGGACAGAACGAGCGGACCAACTACCTGAGCGAGCTGAAGGCCGGAATCAAGATCACCGCGGTGGACATCCACGGCCGGACCCGCCTGGTCACCGTGGGCCGCGTCAAGATCGAGAGCCGGCCGCTGATCTCGATCGACGCGGTGGGCCCCGGCGGGCGCACCGCCAACCTGATCCTCCAGGACGACTGGCACGTACGCGTGCTCGGCCCCGGCGGCAAGGTGCTCAACAGCACCGAGCTCAAGCCCGGCGACAAGGTCCTCGGCTACCTGCCCGTCGAGGACAGGCACGTGGGCTACCCGATCAACGAGTTCTGCCTGGAGAAGTGAGCCGGCCGTGGGAGCGGGCGCCCGCAGCCCGCTCCCACGGCGCCCGGTGGCACAGGCCGCGGCATCGACCGCCGAAGGATGAGAAAGGCACACGGATGCACATCTTTGGGACCCAGCGGTCCGCCGTACAACGCCTGCGGCTGACCCTCGACCGGCGTCTGGGAGCCGGCAACTTCTTCTGGCACGCCTGGGAGGTCGCCACCGACCGGGACCGGCCGCTGCTCTTCCACCCCGACGTCACCTCCGACACCTGGGACGAGGGCGAGCTGCCCGGGTACTCCCTCAACGACATGCGGATCATCGTGATCCGGTACGCCCACTGGTACCGCACCCACGGAGTGCTGCCGCACACACACGTCGGCATCCACACCCGCAACGGCATGTACGGCCTGCTGCACCACATCGCCATCACCAGCCTCGGCGCGGTCGCCGTGCACTGCAACCCCAGCATGGCCACGGCGACGGCCGCCGAGTACTTCCGGCGCACCCGTACGACGGTGCTCGTCGGCGACGCCGACCTGCTGGCAGGGTCCATCGACGCCTGGGACGAAGCGGGCACGGCCGCGCACAAGAACATCCTGATCGAGGACATCCGGCGGATCGACGAGACCGCGCCGCGCCCCTCGGCCGCGATGCCCGGTTTCCCGTACGAGCACCGGGGCGACGACCTGGTGATGATCTCGCACTCCTCCGGGACCACGGGACGGCCCAAGGCCCCCGTGTTCACGCACGACTCCTTCTTCGACGGCAAGCGCGAGCGGCTGTGGACCTTCCCCTCGCTGCGCTCCGACCGGATGCTCACCGCACTGCCGCACAGCCACTCGGCGGGCATCAGCTACCTCACCATGGCGCTCCTGCTGGGGATCCCGACCCTGGTCCTGGACGGGGCGGACGGAGCCTCGGCTGCCCGGGCGATCAACCGCTTCCGCCCCACGTTCGTCCTGGGCTTCCCGCTGACCCTGGCCGAGATCGACGTCACCCAGGTGACCCCGTACGCGGCCCAGTCCATCCACTCCTGGAACGGCATGGGCGACGCCTCCCACGAGCGGCACATCCGCCCGCTGACCTCGCTCGGGATCCGCCGCGAAGGGCGCCGCCGACTGGCGGGCTCGCGGTACGTCGACGGGCTGGGCTCCTCCGAGATGGGCATGGTCCTCTTCCGTACGGTGTACACCCCGCAGACCGCCGAGTACGGCCGGCTCATCGGACGCCCCGTCAAGGCCGTGCTGGACGCGGCCGTCCTCGACGCGCAGGGCGCCCCGGTGCCCGACGGCGAGGCGGGCCTCCTGGGCGTACGCACGCCCAGTGTGACCCCCGGCTACTGGGACGACCCGACCCTGGGACGGGAGTCCCTGGTCAACGGCTACTTCCTGACCGGAGACGTGGTCCGGCGCGACACCGACGGGAACTGGTACCACCTGGACCGCACCCCCGACGTGATCGCCGCCGCCACGGGCCCCGTCCACAGCCTCCCGCTGGAGGAATCGGTCCTCCTGACGACGCAGGCCCTCGACGCGGCCGTCGTTGCCGTCCAGGACCCCGCGCACCCGGGCTCGTCCCTGCCGGCCGCCGTCGTGCTGTTCCGCGACGACGTGGCGCGTTCGCCGCGCTGTCTGCTCGACCAGTGCAACGTCGCGCTGGCCCGCAAGGGGCTCGCCCCGCTGGCCGCACTCATCGTCGCGGCCGACCGCGGCGCACTGCCCACGGGGCCGACCGGCAAGGTCCTCAAGCGCACCCTGCGCGAACGGCACGGAGAGGTCCTGCACCACCCGGCCGGCGCGGGCACGGCGCACGATCACGATCACGAGCCGGCGCTCCGGCCATCCCTGCCGGCCGGGGCGGCCGCGCACTCCGAGTAGCCCGGGCTGGGACCCGCCGGGACCCGCCGGGACCCGCCGGGACCCGCCGGGACCCGGCCCCGGACATCCGAACACGAACCGACACCGAAAGGCTCCGACACATGGCCGATGGGCATCCCGCGCGTCGCGTGGTGGACCTCCTCACCGGCGCCTGGCAGGCACAGGCGCTCCACGCGGCCGCCGTACTCGAAATCCCCGACCACATCCAGGCCGGCCGCACCACCACGGCCGAACTCGCCGAGGCGACCGGCTCCGGGGCGGACGGGATCGAACGCCTGATGCGTCTCCTGACCGCCATGGAAGTCTTCACGGGCGGCGGAGCCGAGGGCTACCGGCTGACCCACGTCAGCGATCTGCTCCGCACGGACCACGAGCGCTCGATGCGGGACATGGCGGTGATCTACGGCGAGGAGTTCCACCGCGCATGGGGCGCCGTCGTGCCCGCCGTCCGCACCGGGATATCCGGCTTCGAGCACACCTTCGGCACCACCCTGCGCGGGCACCTGGCGGCGGACGCGGGAGCCGCCGCCAAGTTCCAGCGGGCGATGAACGCCGGGAACGTCTTCTTCCAGGACGTCCTGGACTCCTACGACTTCGACTCCGCCCGCACGGTCGTCGATGTCGCGGGCGGCGGCGGCATGCTGCTGTCCACCATCCTCGCCGCCCACCCCGGTCTGCACGGGGTGCTGTTCGACCTGCCCCACATCGTGCCCGTGGCCGACGCCCACCTGACGCGCGCGCTCGGGCCCGGCCGGCACCGCACGGTCGGCGGGGACGTCTTCGAAGAGGTCCCCGCGGGCGGCGACGTCTACCTGCTGTCGCGGGTCCTGCAGGACTGGGACGACGCGCACGCGGTACGCCTGCTCACCTCGATCCGGGCGGCCATGCCCGACGGAGCCCGGCTGCTGATCGTCGAGCGGGTCATCCCCACCGACGGCACGGAGCTCCTGCCGCTGCTGTGGGACCTGCACCTGCTGATGGCGGCGGGCGGCCGGGAGCGCACCCTCGACGGCTACCGGACGGTGCTCGACGCGGCCGGCCTGCGCCTGGACTCCGTACGCGAACTGGCCCTGGAGACCAGCCTGCTGGTCGTGGCACCGGCGAAGGAAGAACGATGAACGCACACTCCCGGACCGGCGCGGCCGCCGACCGCCGCGTCCCCGTTCTCATCGTCGGCGGAGGCGGCTCCGGACTCACCTCCTCGCTGGCCCTGTCCGGCCTCGGCATCGAATCGCTCCTCGTGGAACGCCACCCCTCGACGTCCGTCCAGCCGAAGGCGCACATCCTCAACGCCCGCACGATGGAGATATTCGAGCACCTCAAGGTGGCCGAGGACATCTACCGCGAGGGCTCGCCGCCGGAGAACAGCGGGGCGATGGTGTGGCTGTCCAGCCTCGGCGGGGACGAGCCGTACGACCGCAAGGTGCTGCACCGCACGAGCGCGTTCGGCGGCGGCGAACTGGCCGCCCGCTACGCGAAGGCCTCCGCGCAGCCCCACGCCAACCTCGGCCAGCGCTGGCTCGAACCCCTGCTGCGCCGGCACGCGGAGGAACGCGCGCCCGGCAGCCTGCTCTTCCACCACGAGCTGCTGGACCTCGACGAGGACGAGGAGGGGATCACCGCGACCGTGCTCGACCGCGACACCGCCGAGACCTTCCGCGTGCGCTGCTCGTACGTGATCGCCGCGGACGGCGGCAAAACGGTCGGGCGCCTGCGGGACGACGTCGAGATGGAGGGCACCCCGACCTTCCTCGAGTGGATCAACCTCCACGTCCGGGCGGACTTCTCGCCGTTCATCCCGTACGACGACGCCGTCGTCAACCGGGTGTCGAGCCTCTCGCAGGACGGCGCCCTGGAGCACTGCGGGGTGGTACCCATGGGACCGCGCCGCTGGGGCCGCCACTCGGAGGAGTGGACGCTGATGTTCTCGCGCCCGCCGGGGGCCCAGGGAGCCGCCGAACTCGACGACGAGACCATCGTCAAGATGGTGCGCGGCACGCTCAAACTCCCCGACGACCACCCCATGGAGGTCGAGAGCATCAGCCGCTGGCCCGTCGAGGGAACCGTCGCACGCCACTTCCGCTCGGCCCGCGTCTTCCTCGTCGGCGACGCCGCCCACCGCCACCCGCCGTCGGGAGCGCTGGGCCTGAACACGGCCGTCCAGGACGCCCACAACCTGGCGTGGAAACTCGCCCTGGTCCTGAGCGGCCCCGCGGACGAGGCCCTGCTCGACAGCTACGACGCCGAACGGCGCCCGGTCGCCGTCCGCGTCGTGGAGCGCGCGCTCTTCTCCCTCTTCAACCAGATCGCGTTCACCGCGGGCACCGGCGTGGTGCAAGGGGCCCGCCCGGAGTGGAACCGCGCCCAGATGACCGCGCTCTTCTCCGACACCCCGGACGGCGAGACCCGCCGCGCCGTCCTGCGCGAGTACTTCGACACCAACCGCATCACCACCGCGCACCTCGGCCTGGAGATGGGCTACGACTACGCCGACGCCGGCAGCGTCACCCCCGACGGAAGCCCCCGCCCCCAGACGGACCCACTGGGCCTGCAGTACCCGCAGACCGCCCGGCCCGGCTCCCGGCTGCCGCACGCCTGGCTCCGCCGGGAGGGCCGGCGCGTCTCCACCCACCAGCTGCACACCGCACCCGGGTCCTTCCTGCTGTTCGCCGGTGCCCACGGCCGGCCCTGGCTGGAGGCCGCCGACCTGCTGGCCCGCCGCCACGGCGTCCGGATCGACGCGTACGCCGTCGCCCCCGGGGACGGGCTCGAGGACGCCGACGGCGAATGGCGCCGGCTGCGCGGCCACGACGAGGACGGAGCCGTCCTGGTCCGTCCCGACGGCTTCGTGACGATGCGGCTGCTCTCCGCGTGCCCGGATCCCGCGCGGGCGCTGGAGGAAGCCCTCCGCACCGCCCTCGGGCACACACCGCGCGCCCCCCTGGCGCCCGCCGCCGGCAAGACCGCGCGGACGAGCGCCGGCGTGAAGGGGAGGTGCTAGATGGACGTCGCCCCCGCCACGCACACCCCCGTCGCCATCGTCGGCGGGGGACCGGTCGGCCTGATGCTGGCGCTGTTCCTCGACCGTCACGGCGTGCGCTCCACCGTCTTCGACGCGGCGCAGCACCCGTACGGCGAGCCACGCGGCAACACCCACAACGCGCGGACCATGGAGCACTACCGCCGCCTGGGCATCTCGGCGCCGATCCGCAGGCTCGGCCTGCCCGACGAACATCCCGCCGACATCGCCTACTTCACCCGCTACGACGGCCACGAGCTGGCCCGGCTGCCGCTGGCCTCCCGGAGCCGGCGCATGAGCCAGACGGCCGGCGCACCCGCCACCGACCAGACACCCGAGCCGGTCCACCGCGCCAACCAGATGTACGTCGAGCGGTTCCTGTACGAGCACGTCCGCACCCGCCCCCGCATCACCCTGCGCCTCGGCCGCACCGTCCACGACCTGCGGCAGGACCAGACCCAGGTCGTCCTGAGCACCGAGGACGCCGAAGGCCGCACCGAGCACACCCGGGCACGCTACGCGGTGGGATGCGACGGCGGACGCAGCTTCGTACGCCGCTCCCTCGGCGTCCACTACGAGGGCCCCGGCTCCCTCGACCAGGAGGTGCTGGGGCGCCGGGCCACCGCCGCCCACCTGCGGCTGCCCACCTTCCACACGGACGTCATGACCGGCCCGCGCGCCTGGAGCTACTGGGCGCTCAACAGTGAGCTCGTGATGAACCTGATCGCCCTCGACGGCGCGGACGAGTTCTTCCTGCTCACCAGCTCCGTCGACCCCGATACCGCCGACGCCGGCCGGCTCGCCGACCTGGTCCGCCGGGCCGCCGGCACCCCGCTGCCCGTCGAGGTCCTCGGCCACCGGCCCTGGACCCCGGGCGCGGCCCTGGTCGCGCAGCGCTTCACCATCGGCCGGGTCCTGCTCGCCGGGGACGCCGCGCACCTGTTCACGCCCAACGGCGGGTTCGGGATGAACACCGGCGTCGACGACGCCGCCAACCTGGCCTGGAAACTCGCCGCGGTCCTCCAGGGCTGGGGCGGCCCCGGCCTGCTCGCCACGTACGAGACGGAACGCCGTCCGGTGGCCCTGCGCAACACCGCCGCGGCCCGCGAACTCAACGCGGGGCTCGGCTCCATCGGCCGGCCGCCAGCCCTGGAGGAGGACGGCCCGGCCGGGGAGGAGGCCCGGGCCAGGGTGGGCGCCCTGCTGCGCGACTACGGGGAACGCACCCACTCCCTCGGCGTACAGCTCGGAGCCCGCTACGACGGCTCGCCCATCGTCGCCGGCGACGGGGAGCCCCCGGCGGACTCGTGGGGTACGTACACCCCCTCCGGCGTCCCCGGCGGCCGGGCCCCGCACCTGTGGCTCGACGACTGGCACGGACAGGGCAGCTCGCTGTACGACCGCTTCGGCACCGGCTGGACCCTGCTGCGCCTCGGCGGCGGCGCACCCGACAGCAAACGGCTGGAGGCCTCCGCCCAAGGCCTCGGCATGCCGCTGACCGTCCTCGACGTGGACATCCCGGAAGGCCGGGACCTCTACGAGCGGGACCTCGTGCTGATCCGTCCCGACCAGCACGTGGCCTGGCGCGGCAACAGGCTGCCCACCCACCCGGGCGAACTCGTCGCCCAACTGACCGGTTCGGGGCGGGCCGGGGCGAGGGAGGCGGCATGAGCGGCACCACTGCTCTGGAGGTCTGCATCGTCGGGGCCGGTCCGCGCGGCCTGTCGGTGCTGGAGCGCATCTGCGCCAACGAGCGCAAGTCCGCCGCGCACGGCGCGGTCGTCATCCACCTCGTGGACCCCTATCCGCCCGGCGCCGGCCGGGTCTGGCGCACGGACCAGTCACGGCTGCTGCTGATGAACACCGTCGCCTCCCAGGTGACCGTCTTCACCGACGGGACGGTGGAGATGGACGGGCCCGTGGATCCGGGGCCGAGCCTCCACGAGTGGGCCCGTACCGTCGTGCCCTGCGACGACACCGGCGCCTACGACGACGCGACCCGCGCGGAGGCACAGCGCCTGGGCGCCGACGACTACCCCACCCGCGCCTTCTACGGCCGGTACCTGGAATACGCCTACCACCGCGTGAGGCACGAAGCACCCGCCCACTGCGCCATCGTCGAACACCGCACCCGCGCGGTCGCCCTGGAGGACGACGGCCCCGCCCCCGGCGGCGCGCAGACGCTCACCCTCGCCGACGGCACCCGCCTGTCCGGCCTGGACGCCGTCGTGCTCGCCCAGGGCCACGTACGGGGACGGCCCTCGCAGAAGGAGGCCGAGTGGTCGCGGAAGGCCGCCGCCCACGGCCTCGCGCACGTCCTCCCCGCCAACCCGGCGGACCTGGACCTCTCCGAGGTCAAGGCGGGACGACCGGTGCTGATCCGGGGCCTGGGCCTGAACTTCTTCGACCAGATGGCCCTGCTCACCCGCGGCCGCGGCGGCACCTTCGTCCGCCGCGCGGGCCGGCTCGGCTACCTGCCGTCCGGGCGGGAGCCGCTGATCTACGCCGGCTCGCGGCGCGGCATCCCGTACCACGCGCGCGGCGAGAACGAGAAGGGAGCGCACGGCCGTTACGAGCCCAGGCTGCTGGACCCGGACGCGATCCGCGCACTGCGCCGCCGCACCCGCGAGGGCGAGCGGGTCCACTTCTCCACCCACATGTGGCCGCTGATCGCCAAGGAGGTGGAGAGCGTCTACTACGAGACGCTGCTGGTCTCCCGAGGGCAGGCCGAGCGGGTCCCGGCCTTCGCCGAGGCCTACCTGGCGGCTCCCGGCACAGCCGCGGAGTGCGAACTCCTCGACGCACACGGCATCGAGGAGGGCGCCCGCTGGGACTGGGACGCGCTCGCACGCCCCGCGGGCTCCACCCGATTCACCGACCGCGCGCACTTTCGCCGCTGGCTCCTCGACTACCTGGCACGGGACATGCGGGAGGCCGCCTCCGGCAACGTCAGCGGCCCGCTCAAGGCGGCCCTGGACGTCCTGCGCGACCTGCGCAACGAGATACGGCTGGCCGTGGACCACGGCGGACTGGAGGGCAACTCCTACCGCGACGACCTGCAGGGCTGGTACACGCCCCTGAACGCCTTCCTCTCGATCGGCCCTCCCGTCTCCCGCATCGAGGAGCTGCACGCGCTCATCGAGGCCGGAGTGGTCGAGATCCTCGGGCCCGATCTGGAGATCGTCATCGAATCCGACGGCCCCGCCCCCGCGTTCGCGGCCCGCTCCCGGAGCGTGGACGCCGAACCGGTGCGTGCGTCCGTGCTCATCGAGGCCCGGCTGCCGGAGCCCGACCTGCGGCGGACCGGCGACGCCCTGCTCCTCCACCTGCTGCACACCGGCCAGGCCGTCCCGTACCGGCTGGAGGGCAGCTGCGGCACCGTGTACGAGTCCGGCGGCCTGGCCGTCACCCAGCGCCCGTACCGGACCGTGGACGCGCACGGCCGCGCCCATCCGCGCCGCTTCGCCTACGGCGTGCCCACCGAGGCCGTGCACTGGGTGACCGCCGCCGGGATCAGGCCGGGCGTCAACTCGGTGACCCTCGGCGACTCGGACTCCATCGCCAGGGCCCTGCTGGAGCTCGCCCCGCATCGGGCGGTCCCCGCGGCCGGCCTCGTGGAGGTGGGCACATGACCGATCCGGCCGATCAGTTCGACGGAGGGCCCGACGCGGGACTCCTCTCGCCCGTACGGGTGGGCGCCCCCGTCGAGGAAGCCGTGGGGGAGCGGGCCTGGATCCAGGCCATGCTCGACGCGGAGGCGGCCCTGGCCCGGGCGCAGGCCCGGCTGGGCACGGTCCCACCGGCCGCCGCGCAGGCCATCACCGCCGCCGCCCGGGCGGAACGGTTCGACCCGCGGGCCCTGGCCGTCGCCGCCCGGGAGACCGCCAACCCCGTGGTGGGCCTCGTACGGGCCCTGACCGGCCTGGTGGCGGCCGAGGATCCGGCGGCCGCCGCATACGTGCACCGCGGCTCGACCAGCCAGGACGTGCTGGACACCGGCGCGATGCTCGTGTGCGCCCGCGCCCTGCACCTGATCGGCGCCGACCTGGCACGCACCGCGGAGGCCCTGGCCGTACTCGCCGGGGAACATGCGGACACCGTCATGGCGGGCCGCACCCTCGCCCTGCACGCGGTCCCCACCACCTTCGGCCTCAAAGCGGCCGGCTGGCGCCGCCTCGTCCTGGACGCCGCCGAGCGGATCGCCGCCGTACGCACCTCCCTGCCCGTTTCCCTGGGCGGCGCGGCCGGCACCCTGGCCGGCTACCTGGAGTACGCGGCCCCGGCCCCGGGCCGGACCCCGGCGGACGCCTCCGCCCCGGCGGGGCCCCCCGCCCCCGAGGCCTACCCGGCCCGGCTGGCCGAGGCCTTCGCCGCCGAGACCGGTCTGGCCTGCCCCGTGCTGCCCTGGCACGCGCTGCGCACACCGATCGCCGACACCGCGGCCGCGCTCGCCTTCACCACGGGCGCGCTCGGCAAGTTCGCCGTCGACGTACAGGTGCTGGTCCGCACGGAGATCGCCGAGGCCGCCGAACCCGCCGTCCCCGGCCGGGGCAGCTCGTCCGCGATGCCCCACAAACGCAACCCCGTGCTCTCCACCCTGATCCGCAGCGCAGCCCTCCAAGTCCCCGCCATGGCAAGCGCCCTGACCCAGTGCCTCATCACGGAGGACGAACGTGCCGCGGGCGTCTGGCACGCCGAATGGCTCCTGCTGCGCGAGTGTCTGCGCCTGGCGGGCGGCGCCGCGTGGACGGCCGCCGAACTCGCCCGGGGGCTGACTCCCGATCCGCGGCGCATGCTCCGCAACCTCGCCCTCACCGGCAGTCAGGTGGCCACCGAGCGCCTGGCCGCGGCCCTGACCCCCGGGCTGGGCCGCACCCGCGCCAAGGACCTCCTCTCCGCGGCCTCGCTCACCGCCGACCGCGAGCAGCGCCCGCTGGCCCACGTCCTGCGCGAACTGCCCGAAGTGTCCCGCCACCTCACCGGCGAGGAACTGAACCGCCTGCTCGACCCCACCACCTACACCGGCGCGGCCCGCTCGCTCGTCTCCCGCGCGCTCCGCGAGCCGCCACCGCCCGTGCCGCGTCCCGACAAGCCGGAGGAAATGTGATGTCCCGCCGCCTGTTCACCTCGGAGTCCGTGACCGAGGGCCACCCCGACAAGATCGCCGACCAGATCAGCGACACCATCCTCGACGCCCTGCTGCGCGAGGACCCCGCCTCCCGCGTCGCCGTCGAGACCCTGATCACCACCGGCCTCGTACACATCGCGGGCGAGGTCACCACTCAGGCCTACGCGCCGATGGCCCAGCTCGTGCGCGAGAAGATCCTGGAGATCGGCTACGACTCGTCCGCCAAGGGATTCGACGGCGCATCCTGCGGAGTCTCCGTCTCCATCGGCGCCCAGTCCCCCGACATCGCCCAAGGCGTCGACACCGCGTACGAGAGCCGCGTGGAGGGCGAGGAGGACGAGCTCGACCGGCAGGGCGCGGGGGACCAGGGCCTGATGTTCGGCTACGCCACCGACGAGACGCCGAACCTGATGCCCCTGCCCATCGAAATGGCCCACCGCCTGTCCCGGAGGCTGTCCGCCGCGCGCCGCGACGGCTCGATCCCCTACCTGCGCCCCGACGGCAAGACCCAGGTCACCATCGAATACCAGGGCAGCCGCCCCGTCCGCCTCGACACCGTCGTCGTCTCCTCCCAGCACGCGGCGGACATCGATCTGGAGAAGCTGCTCACTCCCGACATCCGCGAGTTCGTCGTCGAACACGTCCTGCGCGACCTGGCCGAGGACGGCATCAAGCTCGACACCGAGGGCTACCGCCTGCTGGTCAACCCGACCGGCCGTTTCGAGATCGGCGGCCCGATGGGCGACGCCGGCCTGACCGGCCGCAAGATCATCATCGACACGTACGGCGGCATGGCCCGTCATGGTGGCGGGGCCTTCTCGGGCAAGGACCCGTCGAAGGTCGACCGCTCCGCCGCGTACGCCATGCGCTGGGTCGCCAAGAACGTGGTCGCCGCCGGTCTGGCCTCGCGCTGCGAGGTCCAGGTCGCGTACGCGATCGGCAAGGCCGAGCCCGTCGGCCTGTTCGTGGAGACCTTCGGCACGCACAAGGTCGACGTCGAGAAGATCGAGAACGCCATCGGCGAGGTCTTCGACCTGCGCCCGGCCGCGATCATCCGCGACCTCGACCTGCTGCGCCCGATCTACGCCCAGACCGCCGCCTACGGCCACTTCGGCCGCGAGCTGCCGGACTTCACCTGGGAGCGCACCGACCGGGCCGCACAGCTGAAGGCCGCAGCAGCCCGGTGACGGCGCGCCTCCGGCGCCGTTGCCCCCATCCGGCCAGACCCGCCGACAGCGTGAGCCGGCCCCAACCAGCCCAGGAGAACTCGTGCGCATCGCAGTCACCGGTTCGATCGCCACCGACCACCTGACGGTCTTTCCCGGCCGGTTCCGCGACCAGCTGATCCCCGACCAACTCGACCACGTCTCGCTGTCGTTCCTCGCCGACACCCTCGAGGTGCGACGGGGCGGCGTGGCGGCCAACATCGCCGTGGGCCTGGCCCGGCTGGCCCTGACCCCCGTGCTCGTCGGCGCCGCCGGCCAGGACTTCGCCGACTACGCCGCATGGCTGCGGAACAACGGCGTGGACACCGGCTCCGTACGTGTGAGCACCACCCTGCACACGGCCCGGTTCATGTGCACGACCGACGCCGACCACAACCAGATCGCCACCTTCTACGCCGGCGCCATGGCCGAGGCCCGGCACATCTCCCTGGCCACCGTCGCCGAACGCACCGGAACCCCCGACCTGGTGGTCATCGCCCCCAACGACCCCGAGGCGATGCTCCGCCACACCGACGAGTGCCGCCGGCTGGGGATCCCCTTCGCCGCCGACCCCTCCCAGCAGCTCGCCCGGCTCGACGGCGACGAGACCCGGCGCCTGATCACCGGCGCCCGCTTCCTCTTCACCAACGCCTACGAGGCAGCCCTCCTCCTCCAGCGCACCGGCTGGAGCCGCGAGGACGTCCTCGCCCGCGTCGGCACCTGGGTCACCACCCTCGGCGCCGACGGCGCACGCCTCGAAACCCGCGACGGCCGACCCGAGCGGATACCGGCCCTCCCGACAGCCACCCCGGCCGACCCCACCGGCGTGGGCGACGCCTTCCGGTCCGGCTTCCTCGCCGCGATCGGCCGCGGAGTGCCCGCCGCGACAGCCGCCCGGCTGGGCTGCGCCCTGGCCACCCTGGTCCTCGAATCGATCGGCACCCAGGAGTACAAGATCGTGCCAACCGACCTCCTCCACCGCATCGCCGATACCTACGGACCCGAAGAAACCGCCGTTCTGGAACCGATCCTGACGGACCTGCCGTGACCACGCCGGCTGCCTCCCCCCTCGCCGCCACACCCCTGCGGGAGCACCTGGACGCGGGCCTGCCCTCCTTCTCCTTCGAGTTCTTCCCGCCGAAGACCGAGACGGGACACCGCACCCTGTGGGAGGCCGTCCGCCGGGTCGAGGCCCTGTCGCCCACCTTCGTCTCGGTCACCTACGGCGCGGGCGGCTCCTCCCGGGACCGCACCATCGAGGTCACCCGGCGCATCGCCGCCGAAACCACCCTGCGCCCCGTGGCCCACCTGACCGCCGTCGGCCACTCGGTGGCCGAACTGCGCCGGATCGTCGGCAGCTACGCCGACGCGGGCATCCGCGACATCCTCGCCCTGCGCGGGGACCCGCCGGGTGCCCCCGGCGCCCACTGGACACCCCACCCGGACGGCCTGACACACGCCCACGAACTCGTCACCCTGGTGCGGGAACTGGGCAGCTTCACGGTCGGAGTCGCCGCGTTCCCCGAGCGTCACCCCCGCTCGCCCTCCTGGGCCGAGGACATCCGGCACTTCGTCGCCAAATGCCGGGCCGGCGCCGACTACGCCATCACCCAGATGTTCTTCGACGCGGACGACTACCTCCGGCTGCGGGACCGGGTCACGGCGGCGGGCTGCGACACGCCGATCATCCCCGAGATCATGCCGGCGACCGACTTCCGCCAGATCCGGCGCTTCGCCGAACTCAGCGACGCCCGCTTCCCGGACGTCCTCGCCCGGAAACTCGAAGCGGCGAAGGACCACCCGGCGACGGGCCACCGCATCGGCGTCGAGCACGCAACGGCCATGTCCGACCGCCTCCTGGCCGAGGGCGCCCCGGGCCTGCACTACATCACCCTCAACAAATCCACCGCGACCCTGGAGATCCACCAGAACCTCGGCATCACGCGGAACCTCGCCATCACGCGGCTGTAACCCGCACCCGTCCCTCTTCGTTAGGGGACGAGTGACCACCACCAATCCGAGCACAACCGAAACCCTGACCCGGTTCTACGCCGCCGAAACGGCCTACATCGCCGCGGGCGGCCCGGGCCGGGCCGGCTTCGAGGAGATCGCCGCCTGCCTCCACCCGCAGGTGGTGCTGCACCAGGCCCCCGGGCTGCCGTACGCGGGTGACTGGCGCGGCCCCGACGGCATCGAACGGTTCATGGCGGTCATGGGGGAGGCCTGGCAGTCGGTCGAGTTCCTGGACCAGCACCGGATCATCGACGGCCCCGATGTCGTCGTCACCAGCCGCGTCCGGTTCGTGGCCCGCGCGTCCGGCCGCGTCCTGGAGACCAGGATCGTCCAGCTGATGTCCGTACGGGACGGAAGGATCACCGAGATCCGCCCCTTCTACTGGGACCCGGCGGCGGTGACCACCGCACTGCGGGCCCCCTGAGACCCGGCTCCCAGAACTCGACGTCGGAAAGCAGCCAGCACTCCGGCAGCCCGGCGTCGAGCATGGGAACCACCATGAACCCTTCCACACCGAGTACCCGCGCCCGCACGACCGCTCCCGGAACACTCGACCGGGACGAACTGTTCCAGCAGCTGAACACCGACGGCGTGGCCCTCACCCCGCCCCTCCTCGACCGCGAGCAGTGCCGGGAGATCGCCGCCCTGTTCGACGAGCCGGGGCTGTTCCGCTCCACCGTGGTGATGCAGCGCTACCAGTTCGGGCGCGGCTCCTACAAATACTTCGCCGACCCCGCCGCGGTCCCACTGGTGGGCCGACTGCGCGAGGAGCTGTATCCCCTCGTCGCCTGGATGGCCAACCAGTGGGCCCCGCAGCTGAAGGAGCGGAGCTACCCCGCCACCCTCGACGAGCTGCTCGCCGAGTGTGCGGCAGGCGGCCAGTCGCGGCCCACCCCGCTCCTCCTGCGCTACGACAAGGGCGACTACGCCTGCCTCCACCAGGACGTCTACGGAGACATCGTCTTCCCCCTCCAAATCGCCATCATGCTCAACGAGCCGGGCGAGGACTTCACCGGAGGCGAGAACGTCTTCGTCGAACAGCGCCCCCGCGCCCAGTCCCGGGCACTGGTCGTCAAACCGTCCCTCGGCCAGGGAATGATCTTCCCGGTCCGGCACCGACCCGTCCGCGGGGTCCAGGGCTTCCGCCGCCACCCCATGAAGCACGGCACCAACGCCGTCGACCGGGGCCGCCGCACGGTACTGGGCCTGATCTTCCACAACGCCCGCTGACGAAAGGAAAGCCCGATGAAACTCTTCACGAGGACCGAAAGCCCCCTGGGCACCCTCCTCCTGGTCGCAGAGCGGTCCACCAGCACCCCCGGCACCCTCACCATGCTGACCCTGGCCATGCCGGACAGCCGCAACACCACCGAGCCCCACGCCGAATGGCGGTACGACCCCGAAGCCTTCACCGAGGTGAACAACCAGCTGGCGGAGTACTTCGAGGGGCGCCGCACCCGCTTCGAGGTGGAGTACGCCGGCAGGGGCACCGAATTCCAGGAACGCGTCTGGGACGCCATCGACACCATCCCGTACGGCACGACCACCACCTACGGAGCCCTCGCGGAGCGCCTCGACGTCCCCCGCGGCCAGGTACGCGCCCTGGGCGCGGCGATCGGAGCCAACCCCCTCCTGCTGCTCCGCCCCTGCCACCGCGTGATCGGAGCGGACGGCACCCTGCGCGGCTACGCCGGCGGCATCGACCGCAAAGTCGCCCTGCTCACCCACGAGGGCGCCCTCCAGCCGATGCTCACGACCTGAACGAAAGAGCCCGATGAAGCCGCAGAACTCTCCTCACCCCCTCGGCACGGCGGACTGGAAAGCCCTCGCCCAGGAACTCGACACGTACGGGTGCGCGCTGACACCGCAACTCCTCGGCCCCGCCGAGTGCCGCGACCTCGCCTCCCTCTACCAGGACGCGGAACGCTTCCGCACCACCATCGACATGGCCCGCTACCGCTTCGGATCCGGTGAGTACCGCTACTTCACCCACGATCTCCCCGAACCCGTGGCAGCCCTGCGGGCCGCGCTCTACCCCCACCTCCTGACCATCGCCCGCGACTGGGCCGAACGCCTGGGCCGTCCCGCACCCTGGCCGGACTCGCTCGACGAATGGATCGCGATGTGCCACGCGGCCGGACAGGACCGCTCGGCGCAGATCCTGCTGCGCTACGAGGAAGGCGACTGGAACGCCCTGCACCGCGACCTCTTCGGCGACATGGTCTTCCCGATGCAGGTCGTCATCGGCCTCGACGCCTACGGCACCGACTACACGGGCGGCGAGTTCCTGCTCGTGGAACAGCGCCCGCGCGCCCAGTCCCGGGGCACCACGACCCCGCTGCCCCAAGGCCACGGCCTGATCTTCACCACCAAGGACCGCCCGGTGCGCACCAAGCGGGGCTGGTCCGCAGGCGCCGTACGCCACGGCGTGAGCACGGTCCGCAGCGGCCGCCGCCACGCCCTGGGCCTGGTCTTCCACGACGCGGCCTGACCGGGTGTACCTGCTGACCGGGCCCGACGGCCGCCCGTACCCGTCCCCGACCCCGGGCCGGCTGGGCGGCCACCGAGGCGCACGCCTCTACGGACGCCTGGACTGCCCCTCGGCACTGCGGGCCATCGCCCGCGGCGGCTACATCCCGCACCGCGTCTTCTTCGCCGACGAACCCACCGCCCGGGCCGCGGGCTACCGCCCGTGCGCCCGCTGCCTCCCGCAGAAGTACGCCGACTGGAAGACCACCCAGAGGACCGGAGCCCAAGAATGAAGAGATCGCCCCTGCTCCGCCCGGACGAGGCAGCCGCCTACGCCGCCCTCCCACCCCCCGCCCCGCACACCGAGGCCGAACTGGCGGCCCTCGTCACCCTCGTGACCCGATCCGGGGCCAAGACGGTGGTCATCGGCCACAGCCGCGACAGCGCTTCGGCCGACGCCGCGTCGGCCTTCGCCAGGGCCTGGCGCTCCAGCGGCGGCGAAGTCCTGGACACGGTCACCTGGCCCGAACAGGCCGCATCCTGGCTACGCCCGGCCCACCGCCTGACGGCGCCCACCCCCGACGCATGGGTGATCGCCGCGGCCCCCCTCGGCTGGGCCCAGATGACCCGCCGCCTCCTCCACAGCACCAACTGGACCCCATCGCGCACCTTCACCTTCCCCTCACCGGCCACCCTCGCCGACACCCCCGCAACCTTCGCGGTGCCGACGCCGGAGGGCGCCAGCTGGCGGACCGCGCGAGGAGGCCCTGCCGGCCTATGAGCGGTCGGGGCAGCCGGCCTCGGTCCGGCCCTTTGGCTCCATCACGGCCGCAGAGTCAGTCCCCGGTGCCGGTCGGAGATCAGTACTCCTCGTCGGGATAGCCCCACTGAACCTTGCCGCTCGCACCGGCAGCCACCTCTGCGACGGTCGCCGCGAAGAGCCCTTCGAAATGCGGCCGCCACAGGTAGAAGCGGCTGATCCCCAGCGGAAAGTCGGATTCGCCGGACACGAAGAACGCGCCGTCGTCGTCCACCGCCACCCCCAACGACACCTGGGGGCTGAGGGACTCCTCACGCAGCAGCTCCTCGAGAGCACGGACGATGGCCCAGGCCTGCGGCTCACCCGTGACACCGGTGACGGTGAAGGCGAGATCAATGTTGACCGACATAGAAGGAGGGTAGAGGGCACCACCGACAGCGCCAGACGATGGTCCGACACATGACCTCACCCCTGCCAACCGAAGTGGTAGCCGTCGATGCGCTGGTAAAAACACCCCCGGCACCTGCTCCGCGGCCAAGGGCGACGACCGGAGTCTGCTCCAGTGGAGTAAGGACAACGTTTCGGGCAAGACGACGAGCTACGGCTACGACACAGGCAACCGGCCGACGCAGGTCGCGACTTCGGGGGGTGGCAAGACGTACACCGCCAATGAGCTCGTCCACCAGACGACCGACAAGGGCGAGCGACCCCACCGCCGGCCGATTCACCGCCCAAGACCCCGTGCCGTCGCGCAGGAACAGAGGGAGGAAGCATGACCGGCTCCGGATCGAGCACCCTGCTGGCCAAAGGCCAATGGATCCCGGACGGATGGACGGGAACGGTGTTCTTCGTTTCGCTGGCCGTCGCCGCGCTGGCCCTCATGGCGGTCCGTTGGTACCAGAAGAAGCGTTGAGAACCAGACGAGCACCGGGGGAGACCGACTCGCCGCGTGCCGACCGGCCGAGACGACGCCTGGGCTGCTCGGCAGGACGGTCACACCAGTCGGATGCGTGGCCCGCGTTTTCCCGCAAGGAGTTGGTGGTTGTCGCCCAGCCGCGGTGTCTGTCACCACACGCCTACGTGTCCTCTTGGGAAGGATCGCCTCGACATGAGGCTTGGGCTGCTTGTGTGACATGGGCGATCACGCTGCCCGGCTCCGGCCTGCGCACCACTTATCTTGGCCGTCATGTGTGCCGACATCAGCCCTTTCCGGATCCAGATTCCGCAGGCCGATCTCCATGACCTGCACGACCGTCTGGCTCGTACTCGATCGCCCTACCCGGTGCCCGGCGCCGAATCGGAATGGGATCACGGCATCCCGTCGGGCTACCTCCACGAGCTGGCCGACCACTGGGCGAACGGGTTCGACTGGCGGGCCCATGAGGCCCGGCTGAACACCTTCCCGCAGTTCACGACGGAGATCGACGGGCAGACCATCCACTTCCTGCACCTGCGCTCGCCGGAACCGGATGCCACGCCGCTGCTGCTCAACCACAGCTACCCGACCTCGTTCGTGGAGTTCCTCGACGTCAGCCGGACACTGACCGACCCTCGCGCGCACGGAGGGGACCCGGCCGACGCGTTCCACCTCGTCATTCCCTCGCTGCCCGGCTTCGTCTTCTCCAGCCCGCTCTCGGCACGCGGCTGGAACCTGGAGCGCACCGCCCTGGCCTTCGGGGAGCTGATGACGCGACTCGGGTACGAGCGCTTCGGCGTGGAAGGCGGCGATCTCGGGGCGGGGGTGACGGGCCGGGTGGCGATGCTCATGCCGGAGCGGGTGATCGGCGCCCACACCCACGGGGACCGGCTCCAGCTCGGCATGGCCGGCGAGGACCTCCCGGTCCCGGACGGCCTGAGCCCCGAGGAGCTCGCCAGGCTCGAAGCCGCACAGCGCAGCTGGGGACAGCTCAAGGGCTACAAGGTGCTGCACCAGACCATGCCCAACGCCCTGGCCGCGGGCCTGGCGGACTCGCCGATCCTGCAGCTGGCCTGGATCGCGGAGAAGTTCGTGCAGTGGGCCAACCCGGCCACACCGATCAGCCGCGAGAACGTCCTCATCACCGCCAGCCTCTACTGGTTCACGCGGACCGGACCCGCGGCCGGCGACTTCTACTGGGAACTCGCCCACGCCGACAACCCGGGCTGGGGCACCACCTCCGGCGTCCCCATGGCCTCCTCGCTGTTCTACAGCGACCCGCTGGTCCGCAAGGTCCTCGGGCCCGGCGAAGGCAGCACCGTCTTCTTCCGAGAGCACACCGAAGGCGGCCACTTCCCCGCCTTCGAGGTCCCCGACCTCCTCGCCGACGACATCCGCTCCTTCTTCCGTACCCTGCGTGCCTGACCCCCTGCCCGACGACCTCGTCCCGGACCTGCACGCGCGGCCGGAACGCCCCGGTGGATGGCCGGTCGGCTCCCTGCTAGCCACCCGGACCCCACCGCGATGGGCCGGCGCGACCGCGAGGAGCGACCGCGGGGCGAGCGGCTACACCCGACCCGCGCCTGACATGGCAGGGCCCGGACCCAGGGGATGTGTCCCTGACGCCAGCTCAGAATTCTTTCGCCGAGGGGCGTTTGTCCGGCCACAACCGGGTCAGACGCATGGACAGCGGAGCGCGTAGCCCGGACTGCAGCGATGCTCCGCGGGCCGGAGCCGTGCGGGAGAACGATGCTCACGCGGCCCCGGCCACCGGCACCACGACTGCCGCACGGGATCCGCGCGGCACCGGGAAGCCCGAGCACGGCGGCCATCTCCCTCGGCCGCGGAGCGGCTTCCCGGCAGCCCCCGACGACGGCGCTCAGACCACCGTCCCCGGGCCTCGGATCCCGGCGGCAGCCGCTCTCCCCGCGTGCGGGCCCGCCTGCCTGCTGGTCATCAGCATCGACCGATGCGGCGGGTCGGCCGCGCCGCCGCCTCGTACGCGCGGAATTCGCGCGAAAGCGCGCGTCGCCGGCGCGAAACAGAGCCCGGCCGGGTGACTGTGGCCCAGCCGCTCCGCGTGTGGGCACTGCCGCACGCAGAGAGTGACGGAGAACGGCACAAGGATGACGCCTGCCGGCCGCCGCGCCGGATTGTGAGGCCATCCGCAGTTGTCCGCCCCGCTTTCCACGTGCATGGAACGGCCTCCCGGGGAAGGCGCACCGGGAGCACGTACACCTGAGAAGGGACGGACACCATGGCTCGACCGAGGATCGTGGTCGTCGGCGCCGGCTTCGCCGGCGTCGCCTGCGTACGCCGCCTGGAGCGGACCCTGGAACCCGGGGAGGCGGAGATCCTGCTGGTCACTCCGTTCTCCTACCAGCTCTACCTGCCCCTGCTCCCGCAGGTGGCCTCCGGGGTGCTCACCCCCCAGTCCGTGGCGGTGTCACTGCGCCGCAGCCGCCGCCACCGGACCCGGATCGTGCCCGGCGGAGCGGTCGGCGTCGACACCCGGGCCAAGGTCTGCGTCATCCGGAAGATCACCGGGGAGTTCGTGGACCAGCCGTACGACCATCTGGTCCTCGCCCCGGGAAGCGTGACCCGCACCTTCGACATCCCGGGCCTGGCCGAGCACGGCCGCGGCATGAAGACCCTGGCCGAAGCGGCCCACCTGCGCGACCACGTGATCGCCCAGCTCGACTTGGCCGACGCCGCCACGCCGGGCTCGGCGGAACGGACCTCACGGCTCGGCTTCGTCGTGGTCGGCGGCGGCTACGCGGGCACCGAGACGGCCGCCTCCCTGGAGCGGCTCACCACCAACGCGGTCGACCGCTACCCCCGGCTGGACCGGCGCGAGATCAGCTGGCACCTCGTCGACATGGCTCCGAAACTGATGCCCGAGCTCGGCGACCGGCTGGGCCGGGCCGCCCTCGACGTGCTGCGCCGCCGCGGCATCGAGGTCTCGCTCGGTGCGTCCGTCGCCAAGGCGGGCCCCGAGGACGTCACCCTCACCGACGGGCGCGTGCTGCCCTGCCGCACCCTCATCTGGACGGCCGGCGTCACCGCGAGCCCGCTCATCGCCACGCTCGGCGCCGAAACCGCGAGGAGCGGCCGGCTCGTGGTCGCCCCGGACCTGCGGGTACCGGGGGCGGAGGGCGCGTTCGCGCTCGGTGACGCGGCCGCCGTGCCCGACCTCGCCGGCGGCGTGGAGGGCGCGGTGTGCCCGCCCACCGCGCAGCACGCCGAACGCCAGGGCAAGGTCGCCGCCGACAACATCGTCGCCACGCTACGGGGCACGCCCCTGCGTCCGTACGTCCACAAGGACCTCGGGCTGGTCGTGGACCTGGGCGGCCGCGACGGCGTCTCCCGGCCGCTCGGCATCGGCCTGCGCGGGATGCCCGCCCAGGCCGTGGCCCGCGGCTACCACTGGGCGGCGCTGCGCACCGGGGCCGCGAAGACCCGGGTGCTGACGAACTGGCTCCTGAACGCCGTAGCCGGCGACGACTTCGTCCGGACGGGCTTCCAGACCTACAAACCAGGGACGCTGCGCGACTTCGAGTACACGGACCACTACCTCACCGCGGAACAGGTACGGGCCCGCACGGCGGCCGACGGAGTGGACCGTCCCGGCGAAGGAGATCTCCCTCAGTAGTCGGGCCGGGGCTCGGCGGCTCCCCGGACGCCGTGTTCGGCTCCTGGCAGCCGCCGATCGGGGCTCGCGGGCGGGCGGTTTCAGACGGGGGTGTCGGTGATGTGGCCGTCGGTCAGTTCCAGGCGGCGGGTCACGTGTACGGCGTCCAGCAGCCGGCGGTCGTGGGAGACCAGCAGCAGGGTGCCGTTGTAGGTGTCGAGGGCGGATTCGAGTTGCTCGATGGCTTGGAGGTCGAGGTGGTTGGTGGGTTCGTCCAGTACCAGCAGATTGACTCCGCGGCCCTGCAGCAGCGCGAGCGCGGCCCGGGTCCGTTCACCCGGTGAGAGGGTGGCTGCCGGTCGCAGGACGTGGTCCGCGCCCAGGGCGAACTTCGCGAGCAGGGTACGGACCTCGGCGCTCTCCGCCTGAGGCGCGGCGGCCCGGAAGGCGTCCAGCAGCGACTCGTGCCCGTGGAAGAGCGCCCGGGCCTGGTCGATCTCACCGATCACCACCCCGGTGCCGAGCGACTGATGACCGGAGTCGAGCGGGACGCGGCCCAGGAGCGCGCCGAGCAGCGTCGACTTGCCGGTGCCGTTGGCGCCGGTGATGGCGACGCGGTCGGCCCAGCCGATCTGCAACGAGAGGGGTCCGAGCGTGAACCCGCCGCGCCGTACGGTGGCGTCGCGCAGGGTGGCAACGACCGTTCCGGAACGGGGCGCGGCGGCGATGTGCATGCGCAGTTGCCACTCCTTGCGGGGTTCCTCCACCTCCTCCAGGCGCTCGATGAGCCGCTCGGCCTGCTTGGCCTTGGCGGCCGTGTTCTCGCTGTTCTCCATACGGGCGCTGCGGGCGAACTTGTTGTTGTCCCGGCCGCGGCGCTGGGCTGTGCGGACTCCCTTCTCGGCCCAGGACCGGTGGATGCCGGCCCGTTCCTGGAGGGCGGCCTTGCGCCCGGCGTACTCCTCGTACTCCTCGCGGGCATGCCGCTTGGCACGCTCGCGCTCCTCCAGGTACGCCGTGTAGCCGCCGCCGAACTGGCGTACCTGCTGCTGGGAGCGGTCGAGCTCGAGGACCTGGGTGACGGTGCGCGTGAGGAACTCGCGGTCGTGACTGACCACGACCACCCCCGCACGCAGCCCGTGCACGAACTCCTCCAGTTGTTCCAGGCCGGCCAGGTCGAGGTCGTTGGTGGGCTCGTCGAGCAGGAAGACGTCGTAGCGCGACAGCAGCAGCGACGCCAACTGCGCCCGTGCGGCCTGCCCGCCGGACAGGGCGGCCATGTCCTGCTCCAGCCCGATGCCGAGACCGAGGGTGTCGGTGACCTGCTCGGCGCGCGCGTCCAGGTCGGCGCCGCCCAGGGCCAGCCAGTTCTCCAGGCTGGTGGCGTAGGCGTCGTCCGCCCCGGCGATGTTGCCTGCCAGGGCTTGGGCGGCGGTGTCCAGAGCGTGCTGGGCAGCGGCGACACCGGTACGCCGGGCGAGGAACGCGTAGACGCTCTCGCCCGGGCGGCGGTCCGCTTCCTGCGGCAGGTACCCGACGGTCGCGCCGGCGGGGGCGGTGCAGACCTGGCCTTCCTCGGGACGGGCGAGCCCGGCGAGGATGCGCAGCAGGGTGGATTTGCCGGCCCCGTTGTCCCCGACCAGGCCGATCACCTCCCCGGGGGGCACGACGAGGTCGAGGCCGGTGAACAGGGGGAGGTCGCCGTGGGCTGCGGAGAGATTCTTCGTCGTCAAAGTTGCGGTCATGGGGTCGCCTACCGGAAGTGGTCGGTCACCAGTGGTGAGAAGCGTGTGAGGGTGAGGCGCACGGTCGGCAGCGCGACGGCAGGTGTGGGGTGCGGCGCATCCGAGAGCGGACGCGGGCTCGTGACACGGAGGGCATCGACCGGCATCGGAAGGCCGGGAAGAGGCGCAGAGGTCGCATGCACACCACCACCGCCGGCGCAGCCGACCGCGGCAGGGCAGCACGGGCGAAGACGCCGTGCTGACAGCAGGGATACGAACCTCAGATGCGCAAAATCCACCTCAATCGGTGACAACAGGACCGTCCACCACGTTACACACCGAGCGCACGGCTACACCACGGACTTTCGGCCCTGCCTGCTACCGCCCACGGCCCCGCTCCTCATACCGACCACGGGTCCCGGCGCCGCCGGAGGGCGCGTCCGAACCTTCACGGGTTCAGCTGCCAGATGGATGCGTTGAGGGCGGTCGCGAACGCCACCCACACCAGGTACGGGACGAGCAGGAGGGCGGACACCCGGCTCAGCCGCCGGAACAGGACCACCGTGATGGCGAGCGCGGCCAGCAGCAAGAGGATGTTCAGCAGGGCGAGCCCGTATTGGCGGGCCACGAAGAACACCGGGGTCCAGGCCAGGTTGAGGACCAGCTGGACCGACCACCAGGCGAGGGACCGCCGCACGCGCGGGCGGTCCGGGTGGCGCCAGACCAGCCAGGCCGCAACGGCCGTCATCCCGTACAGCACGGTCCAGACAGGCGCGAACAGCCAGGCGGGCGGGGCCCAGCCGGGCCGCTGCAGCGCCCCGTACACCTCACCCGCATCGGCGGAAGCGAGCGCTCCCAGCGCCGCGACGCCGTAGCTCACGGCGAGGAAGCCCGCGAGAGCCCGCCACTGCGCAGATCGCTGCGGGCGCGCCGAAGTCGGTGTGGGTGTCGCGGAATGTGCCACGGCCGGCTCCCGTTGCTCGATGACTTTCGACGGGCAGCGCGACCTGCGACCGACCGCGGCCCGGCATCTGCTGCGCGCGGCCACGGTTTCGTGGGGCGCTGCCCGCCTCTTCTTCTCCTGCCGTGCCGCTGCCGGATGCGCAGGACGGACGCTTCCGTCCCTGTGGCCCGGCTGGGCGTCACCACCCCCGCGTTCCCGGCGGGCCCTTGAAGGGACCTTCGACCTCGGAGGTGATCCAGCCCCCGTAGAAGTCGCCGGGCTGCGCGACCACCTCCTCGTCCTCGACCCGGCACTGATCCACCCGGGACGGGTAGAAGGCCAGGAAGCCGGTGATCGCGGTGAATCCGGGGGAGGGGTCCTCGTAGCTCCACGCCACGTCCGGGACGCCGGCCTTGCCGTCGATGCGCAGGTCCCAGTACGTGGCGACGCCCTTCCACTCGCACCACGTTCGCGTCCCGGACGGCACGAGCAGCTCTTGCCGCGTGTCCTGGGGCGGAACGTAGAAGACCGGGGGATGGCTCGTCTCCAGCACCCGGACCGCTCGGTGGGTATCGGCGATGCGCATCCCGGCGCATTCGACGATCACGTGCCGGCTGTCCGCCTCGAGGCGCGGCGGACGCGGGTAGTCCCACACGGATTCGGGTGGTCTGCCCGACGGCCTGCTCGCTTTCATGGCCACCTCCCTGAGCTCACTGCGAGGGGGAACCCGCGCCCTCGAGCTGGTCGACCAAGGTGTGTACGGCCGCGGCCGGGTCGCCGCCTTTGGGCAGGGCGGGCGGCCGCCCAGCCACCGGCCGGTCCGAGAAGCCCGTCTCCAGGTGGGGGAGCCGGAAGTCGAACACCCGCAGCCGCCGGGCCCGCCCCTCGCGGCCCAGGACACCCAGCCAGCAGCTCAGGGCCGTCTTGGCCGCCGAGTAGTCGGCCGTGCCCAGCATCGGCCGGTCCACGACCGCTCCCGTCACGGCGGCCAGGAACCCGCCGTCCGTCACCCGGGGGATCGCACCGCGCAGGACCGCCGCCGGACACAGCATGTTGACGGCGAACAGGTGCTCGACGACCGCATCGGACATCTCCTCCACGCGCCCGAACCCAGCTACCCCCACCGTGACCAGGACGCCGTCCAGTCCACCCAGCTCCCGCCCCGCCCACGTGGCCAGGGCGGCACAGTTTTCGACGTCGTACGCGTCCAGCGCTCGGACCGGAGCTCCGCCGAGTCCGCGGGCTGCGTCCGCCAGCCGGTCCAGATCCCTTCCTGCGAGAGCGACCGCGGCCCCGCGGACCCGCAACTCGCGGGCCGCAAGTCCGCCGATGACCCCGCTGGCGCCCGCCACGAGCACCCGCGAGCCGCTCATACCGAGCCCGGACGGAGCGGCGCCGCTTTCCATGTGCATCACCCTCGCCTCACAGGTCGGCGATCCGTGCCACGAAGAAGCCGGCCACGAGGACGGTGCCGAGCACGATCAGCCCTTCTCCTCAACCGTCCGGCGGCGGCCGCCCGGCCCGCACATCGCACCGTTGATGCATCGCTTGAACCTCGTAGGCCCTGCCCTGCCCTGCCCCGCCCACCCCGTCCATGCTCCGCGAGGCGGGCAGCGGAGGGGCCCTCCGCCCTCGGGTCAGGCCATCAGCGCGATCAGTTGCCGGGCGGCGTGCCGGGGGCCGTGCGCACGGACGTGCCCGCGCAGTCCGTCGAGGGCGTGCCTGGGGGCGTCCAGCAGTCTGGAGACTGCCTGGCCCGCTTCCTTCGAGTCCAGACGGTGCGGGTCGAGACACATGCCCGCGCCCGACCTTTCGGCGTCGTGGGCGACGGAGAACTGATCGCTGGAAAAGGGCAGCACGAGCGCGGGCACGCCGGCCGCCAGGCATTCGGTGAAGGAGTTGTTGCCGCCGTGATGGACCATGGCGTCCACCTGCCGAAGCAGCGCCTGCTGCGGCACCGTCGTGGCCACTGCCACACGGGGGCCTGCCAAGCCCGCCAACGCCTCTGCCTGGTCCCCGGCGGCGAGGATCACCGACGTGTCGTCGCGCTCGGCAAGAATGCCGCGTGTCACCGACTCGAGAACGTCCCCCCGGGCTGAAAGGAACGTCCCCAGTGCGACCAGGACGAGGCGCCGACCGGCCTCGCGCAGCCGAACCACTTCGGAGTTCCACGCGGGGCCCGGGTCCAGTGCGCCGCTGGGCGTGAGGTGACCGGTGAACACGTAGGCCGGGCCTTCCGGGCGTGAGGGCAGCCAGTCCAACTGGGGATAGTTCAGCACGACAGCGCGGGGAGAGCACAGGGCGAAGGCCCGGCTCGGTACGGGTCGGTGTGGAGCGTGGCGGGAGATGAAACGCGCGAACAGCGCGGTGAAGGAGGAGTCGTTGGCCTGCGCCACGCCGCGCAGGGTCCGCAGGTCGGTGTCGTTCGGTCGCACCGCCTTCGGCCAGGCGTAGGGAACCCCGAACAGGGAGCCCGGCGCAGCCGGCAGATAGCTGGGATGGCCGGGACAGAACGTCGCGTACGGCAGGTCCAGACAGTGCAGGGCGAGTGTCACCGCGTAGCTCAGCTGGTCCACGACGTACCAGTCCGCCGGCTGCCGGGCATGCAGCGCCGCCAGGTCCGCGAGGAGCCGTTCGGGGTCGGCCAGCATGTCTGCCTCACGGTGGCGAGCCTGGACGAGCAGAGCGGGAACGGCCCCATCCCGTGTGGCCTCCAAGAACTCCTCCAGCCGTCGCGCCTCGGCCCGTGCCTGGACCGTGCGCTGCGCGATTCCCGTGTTCGCGTTGCGTCCGACCCGCAGGGGCGTGAAGTCCACCCCCGCGGCCGCGGCGAGCGGTGCGAAGCCCTCCGCGCAGGCGAACGTGACCTCGGCTCCCGCTGCCCGCAGCTCGCCGGCCAGCACGGACAAGGGGGCCGCGTGCGAGTGGAACGGCGGAGCGATCACGGTGACTCGCGGCATGAGGGACCTACTTCCGGCAGACGACTATCGGGTCCTCTTCTGCGCGAAACCGGAATCCGGAGGCACTTGCAGGACGGACATCTGTACGCATCCGAACCCGTGGGCCCGGCGGAAGGGGAGGTGACCATCCGCCCGAGCGAGAGCAGCGCCCCGTGGACGCACACACCCCGCAGGACGGGACCGACCCCTTCGTCGCGGCCCGCCAGAGCTTCTGGGCTCCCCAGGCAGCACTGCGGACCCCCTTCGACCTGGGCACGCTGGCGTCCTTCCTGCATGCCGAGTACCTCCCAGGCGATTGCGCGCATCCGGCCAGCCTCCTGACCGATCCCCTCGATGAGAGAACGGTTTCCCTGCGTCGCGACGTGAGGCTTGGAAGGGCCAAGGCGCCCGAAGAGCTTCTGGCCGAAGCGCTGAGCGGGGATCACCGGCTGCGCAGCACGGTCACCGAGGCCTGGCTCCTGTCGCTTCCGCAGTACGACACCGGGCGCGTCCGCCGCGAACTGCGCGACGCGATCCAGTGCTGCACCGACCCCGGGACCCTGGCCCACCTGATCGACCTCGCCACCGCGGGGCGCCTGCACGTGCTGGACGCGCGCGAATGGGCCGACCTGGCCCGCAGGCGGCTTCTCACCGCCAGGCCGGCCAGGCTCGCTCTGTGGCGTCACCTCGCGGACCACCCCCACCTGCGGAAGATGCTCCCGTCGCCCGACAAGGGCGGTGACGCCTACGAGCGCCTTCTGCTGACGGCCGCCGGCGGCGGCCGGCTGTTCGATGCTCCTGCCTTCCCGAGTGGCGACGGCCTGCTGGTGGTGCAGTCGATGCTGCTGGGCGAGATGGACAGCCCGGGGGAGGGCGGCAGCGGAGGCCTCGGAGTCCTTCTCGCGGGTTTGGGCGACGCCCTCGCACGCACTCCATGCATCGACGCGGTGATCACTCTCGTCACGAAGGACGCTCGGCAACTCGGTGAGAAGCCGGACCTTCTGCGCGGCCGGGGAGACGGGCACTGGGCGCTGACCCTGCCGACCGACCCCCACGACCGGACCACCGCGGAGGTTCCCGCCGGAATGGCCCTGACCTGGTGGACCAACACGGTCCTGGATGGCTTGGACCGGCGGCCCGATCTCGTCCATGTGAGATACGCGGACGACAGGTCTCTCGCCGTTGCCGAAGCCGCTCGGCGACTGGGCGCCCGCCTGATCTTCACGGCGACACCCGATCCGCACCGCCGCCTCAGTGACCGGCATGCCGGACCCACGGCAGCCGAAGAGACCGAGTCCGCAACGGAGGAAATTCGCCAAGACCTTCACCGCGTCTTCGCGGCGGACAGGCTCGTCGACCGTGCCGACGAGGTCATCGGCATCCCCGGCCGGGGCGGCACGGGCGAATTGGTCCGGTACTTCCCTCAGCTCGCCGCACTCCGGGGCGGAGAAGGACCCAGCGCACCCCAGGAAGGGATCACCGCCTACCAGCCCGCCGGCGACGAAACACAGAGGCAGAGGCGCCTGCTGGAGGGCCTTTTCGCCGCCGGGCTTCCCCGGACACTCGAACCCGCCGCGCGCCACCTGCCGCTGCTGCTCACCGTGGGCCGCCTCCACCCGCTCAAGCAGCAGCACGTCCTGGTCCGAGCGTGGATCGAATCCGGTCTCCACCTCCACTCGACGCTCGTCGTGGTGGGCGGGTCCGCGCGGGAGGAAGGCAGAGACCCGGCGGAACGGGAAGTGCGCTCGGCCATCGCCGATCTGCTCGCCGAGCACCCGGACGCCGCCGCGCGACTGGCACTGGTACCGGCGATGCCCAACCACACGGTCCGGTGCCTCGAGCGGGCGCTGGCCGGCTCGAAGACCACCGGCCGGGCTCATTACGTCTGCCCCAGCGCGAAAGAGGAGTTCGGGATCGCCGTGCTGGAGGCCATGGACGCGGGACTCCCGGTCGCGGGAACCAGCCGAGGCGGCATTCCGCACTACCTGCACGACGAGGTCAACGGAATCCTCCTGGACACCTCGTCACCCAAGCACCTGGCCGAAGGCCTGAAGCGGCTGCTGGACCTGAATCCGGCCGTCATCGATGCGATGACCCGTCGCGCTCGGGCGACGGTCCGGTCGCGCTATTCCATTGACGCCGCGGCATTGGAGTTCGCCTCCGTCTACACGAGGCTCCCGGAGACCAGAACGGCGGTCCAGCGCGCATGAACCGGTCCCCGGAGCGGGCGAGCGCCTCGGTCGCGGGGCCTCCCCGGACAGCTATCGCGAGGCCTCACCCGCACTGAGGGAGCTTGCCGGATCCGAGGGCGCGACGCGTGCGACGGTGCCGGTCCCCCCGCTGGTGAGAGCCGTACGTGCCTGCGCGGACCGGTCTGTTTCGCGGCCGTGGCGGCGTTGCCAGTACGGGTTGTCGTGGGAGAGCTTGCTCGAGACGCGGCCGTACATTCCGAAGGTCATGATGATCAGCCCCATGACGAAGCTGAACAGGACATTCGTCATCCCGAAGCCGAGCACGTTGGCGTCCTTGTCGAGGACGAAGATGTGCGCGAAGCCGCTGAGCAGGAACAGGGCTCCCACCGTGATGTTGAGGGTGGAGGCGAAGTTGCCGCCGATGAAGGCGCCCGCGGCAAGTGCGAGTCCGACCACGACGGAGATGACGCTGAGCGTCGTGTTCGTCGTCATCCCCGCGATGGTCTCGCCCTGCGTGTCGAACGGGCGCAGGGCATCGGCGAAGCCGAGGATCCCGAAGGCGAGCAGGATCAGGCCGCAGAGCAGGGCGCCGTAGCGGTAGACGGTGGCGAGGTGGTGATCGACGGGCAGCTCGTCACTCAGCTTCATGTCGGCTCCTCCGGTGGATCGTGTCGGTCCGCGGCTGTGTCACTGCTCGTAGTTCGCGAGGGCCAGACCGAGGCCGAAGAACGTGGGAGCCCATTCCCCGACGAAGATGCCCCACCGGTCCGCCCGCTCGATGTCCTCGCGGCTGTTGGAAGCGAGCCACGATGCGAGCGACAGGCCGATGGACAGGGTTGCCGCCAGGTAGGCATGTTCGCTCTTGACGCCCGCGTCATGCAGCTTCTTGACGATCATGACGACGTCTCCTTCTGATCATTCCGGGAGAAGCGCTCGATCCCCCGAAGAGGTATCTGACGTGCCGAACCTATGCACGGACGACATGGAGGGCGACTTGCACCCTTTATGCATTGTTTCGGTGGTTCGTCTCGTTACGGGCGTCCTTCGGCCGCGCGCGAGGGTGCCGGACCGGACGGGGGCCGCCGGTCCGGCACACGTCACGGCTCAGTCCTTGGCCAGGGTGCACGTATAGGGGGAGCTGCCCGATCCCTGGTAGGCGTCGAGCTCCAGGTAGTAGGTGCCGCTTCCGGAGGCGGTCCTGGTGAAGGTCAGGCTTTCGTCGGTGCCTGCTCCGTCGTTCACCGACCGGGCGATGGTGCTGCCGCTGGAGTCCAGGAGGTAGAGGTCGGCGTCGTAGGCTCCGTCGGGGATGGCGCAGAGGATGGTGACGCGCTCGCCGGCTGCGAAGGTGACGCGGAAGTAGTCCCGGTCGCCGGTCGACTCCATGCTGCCCGTGAGTGCGGCCGGGTAGGCGAGGGCGGTTGCGTCGTCGGCGGTGGCTCGCGTGTCGTTCGCTTCGGTCTCGGCCAGGGTGGACGTGCCGCCGGCCGGTGAACAGGTGGTCTGGGGAGTGCCGGTGTACAGGTTGGGGTCGGCGACTCCGCTCGTGACGCTTCGGAGGTAGTAGCCGCAGGTGGGGCGGTTCTTGAAGTCGTAGCTCTGCCCGGGGCCCAGGCGCCAGATCTTGTAGTTCGAGAAGGTCAGCGGCTTGCCGGACGATGCCTGCTCCGGCTGGTGGTCGCCCAGGACCACGAAGGCCTCCCTTCCGTAGAGGGTGGCTGACCCGTTCTTGTCGAGCAGGAGCGAGCTGCCTTCCTCGACGCCTACGCCCCAGGCCTTGCCGCCGGAGGTCCGGCCGTCCTTGATGGCGCGGGCGACGAAGGCCATGGTGCGGCCCATCCGGTCGCGGGTGGTGAAGTGGGAGTCGTTGATGACTCCGCCGTAGTTCGCCCAGTCGAACATGCCCGTGGTGAAGGTGATGTAGCTGTCGTACGGGTTCGCGAGGGCTTCGGCGCTGGTGACGCTTCCCTTGCAGGCGTCGTAGACGATGGGGCTGTTGATGTGGTGGCCGGCGCTGCCGCCGCCCGAGCCACCGCCCTTGGCCACCACGGACTCGACGGATGCCTCCAGCGCGCTGCCCTTCCAGGCGGCGTAGCGGCACTGGTCACCGCCGGCGAAGTAGACGAACTCGGCGTTGCGGATGTCGGTGTTGACCTGGCTGTTGTTGCCGTCCGCGGCCGCGGTCAGGGTCCAGGTGGTACAGGAGTTGACACCGGGCAGTGCCATGGCGGCGTCGCACTCGGGCGTGGGGCTGCCCGAGGTGGGGGCGGAGCCGGCCAGTACGACGACGTCCAGGCTGCCGGTTCCGCCGCGGATGGCGTCGATGGCAGCGGACATGGATCCGGGAATGATCTTGCCGTCGCCGTTCATGGTGAAGGCGGGGCCCTGCCACGACGTGCGGCTGACGTCCGAGCTGCTGCCCGAGCGGACCCGCGTGGCGGCTGCCTGGGCGCTGGAGGTCGAAGTGAGCGTGGCGGCGAGGGTGAACAGTGCTACGGCGGCCGAGGCCAGCGAGGCATGGCTGATCCGTGTGCCCATGGCTTCTCCAGGGAGTGGGGGTGCGGTGGTGGAGCGGAACTTACAAGTCAGGCCGAATGAACGCTAGATGTAGAGCATGAATCACCGTCTGCCGTGAGAGGTGTGGGTGATCTGACCAGTTCAACGGCGGGTCGCGCATGGTCGTGCGGCCGGAGAGGCGCCCGTTACCGCAATGTAACGAGCACTACATCTAGCCAGCAGCACAACCATTCTGTAATTTCCGTGTGGTCGACGGCGAACGCCCCGTCGGCCCCCCGAAGACCGGAGAGGCATACGCCTGATGAACACCCGTCTGTCCAGAAACCTGATCACGGCGCTGACGGCCGCGACCGCGCTGGCCACCCTCACCTCCTGTTCGGACTCCGCTGCCGACACCCCCAAGGCCGCCGGCGGACAGCCGGCCACCGTCGCGGGGACAGCGGTCACGAAGGACACCGCGCTGCACGAAGCACTGCCCGACGCGATCAAGAAGGCCGGCACCGTGCGCGTGGCCACGGACGTGCCCTACGCGCCGTTCGAGATGTTCGTGACCGAGGGCAAGCCGGAACTCACCGGCCTCGACTACGACCTGGGGCAGGCGCTGGGGGCCAAGCTGGGCGTGAAGTTCGCCTTCACGCCTCAGAAGTTCGACGGCATCGTGCCCGCCCTTCAGGCCGGGAAGTTCGACGCGGCGATGTCGGCGATGACGGACAACAAGGAGCGCCAGGCGGTCGTCGATTTCGTCGACTACTCCGTCTCCGGTTCCGGGATCATGGTGGTCAAGGGCAACCCCGAGAAGATCACCACGCTCGATGACCTGTGCGGCCAGAAGGTCGGCGTGCAGGCGGCCACCAACCAGCTGGACCTCCTCAAGGAACACCAGGCGAAGTGCAGGGCCGCCGGGAAGGGCGAGGTCGACATCCAGACCTTCCCCAAGGACTCCGACGCGCAGCTCGCCCTGCGCTCCGGCAAGGTCGTCGCCCAAGTGCAGACCAAGCCCGCCGCGGGCTGGACCGCCAAGACCGCCGACAGCGGAAACGCCTTCCAGGTCGTCGACGATCCGGCTGCCGCGGGCGGCTACGGGGCCTCGCCGAACGGAATCGCCGTCTCGAAGAAGCTGCCCCAGCTCAGCGACGCGATCCACAAGGCGCTGCAGGCCCTGATCGACGACGGAACCGTGACCAAGATCTTCGACAAGTACGGTGTCGCCTCGATCGCCGTCAAGGAGGCCACCAAGAACGCGGCGGTGGACTAGAAATGACCACCACCACAGTCCCGCCGGACCTCGACCGTCCGGCCCCGCAGCAGCTCACCGTCGTTCCGCTGCGCCACTACGGCCGTTGGATCGCCGCCGCCGCGGCCACCACCGCACTCATCGGTGTGGCCGGATCGCTGGCGAAGAACGGGAATCTCCACTGGGAGATCGTCGGTCGCTTCCTCTTCGCCGACCTGATCTTCTCCGGGCTCGTCACCACGCTGTGGCTCACCGTTGCGGCGATGGCTCTCGGGCTCGTTCTGGGCACGCTGGTCGCGGTGATGCGGCTGTCGTCCAACCCGGTTCTCCACGCGATGTCCTCACTGTTCGTCTGGTTCTTCCGCGGCACCCCCCTGCTGGTCCAGATCATCTTCTGGGGATACGCCGCGGCCCTCTACCAGTACGTGAAGATCGGCATCCCGTTCACCAGCGTCACCTTCTTCCAGGTCGAGACGAACTCCCTCCTCACCCCGGCCGTCGCAGCCCTGCTGGCACTCGGCCTCAACGAGGCCGCGTACGCCTCGGAGATCGTCCGGGCCGGCATCCAGTCGGTGGACCCAGGCCAAAGCGAAGCGGCGCACTCCCTCGGCATGCGACCCGCCCAGACCATGCGCAGGATCGTGCTGCCCCAGGCCATGCGGGTGATCATCCCGCCGATGGGCAACGAGACGATCAACATGCTGAAGATGACCGCCCTGGTATCGATCATCTCGGCGCACGACCTGATGTCCAACATCCAGGACGTGTACGCGCAGAACTACCAGGTCATCCCCATGCTCGTCGTCGCAAGCCTCTGGTACCTGGGCCTGGTCACCCTGCTCGGCATCCCGCAGGCATGGCTGGAGCGCCGCTACGGCCGCGGGTCCGACCGCGGCGGCCGCATCTCACCCCTGCGCCGCATGCTCGCCGGCGCACTGGCCCAGCCCGCCCGTACGAAGAAGACCACCGAGGAGACGGCCGGATGAACGTCCCCATGGTCCATGCCCAGGGCGTGCGCAAGCACTTCGGGAAACTCGAAGTCCTCAAGGGCATCGACCTGACCGTCGAACGCGGCCAGGTGTGCTGCCTGCTGGGACCCTCCGGCTCGGGCAAGTCGACCTTCCTGCGCTGCATCAACCACCTCGACCGGGTCGACGGCGGCACACTCGCCGTCGACGGCGACCTGGTCGGCTACCGCCAGAGCGGATCGAGGCTCCACGAACTGCGCGAGAGGGAAGTCGCCGCGAGACGACGCGAGATCGGCATGGTCTTCCAGCGCTTCAACCTCTTCCCGCACATGACCGCCCTGGACAACGTCATGGAAGCCCCCGTCAACGTCTGCAAGACCGACAAACCGAGAGCCAGGGACGAGGCACGGCATCTGCTGGAGCAGGTGGGCCTCGGGGACCGGGCGGGCCACTACCCGGCGCAGCTCTCAGGGGGGCAGCAGCAGCGCGTCGCCATCGCGCGAGCCCTTGCGATGAAACCCAAGCTCATGCTCTTCGACGAACCCACCTCCGCGCTCGACCCGGAACTGGTCGGGGACGTCCTGGACGTGATGCGCCGACTCGCGGCGGACGGCATGACGATGGTCGTGGTCACCCATGAGATCGGTTTCGCCCGCGAGGTGGGCGACACCGCGGTCTTCATGGACGACGGCGTCGTCGTCGAATCCGGTGACCCGCGCCAGGTCCTCGTCGAACCCCGGCAGGAACGCACGCGCGCGTTCCTCTCGAAGGTCCTGTGACCGCCCCCTCACGGGAGCAGCTGCCATCAGGCGCGCTGCTTCCGTACGCCGAAGCGCGCCTGGACGGCTACCTCGCCGACCTCGCCGGCCTGGTTGCCATCGACTCGGGCTCCTACAGCCCCATCGGCGTGAACCGGATGGCCGACTGGACCCAGAACCGGTTGCTGCGGCTCGGATTCGCCGTCGAGCGCGTGGCCCTCGAACCGGCCCACGGGAACCCCGTCGGGGACATGATCGTCGCCCGCAAACCGGGCGATCTTCCGGTCGAGCAGGGCGGACGGCGCCTCCTGCTCGTCGCACACCTCGACACCGTCTTCGACGACGGAGCCGCCGCGGCGAGACCCTTCCACCTCGACGGCCACACGGCGCGCGGCCCTGGTGTCAGCGATGACAAGGCCGGCCTGCTGGCCGGTATCACCGCGCTGGAGATCCTGGAGGAGACCCGCACAGGGCAGTACGCCGAACTCGTCTTCCTCGCCACACCCGACGAGGAGATCGGCTCACCCGCGAGCCGCCCCGTGACCGAAGCGGCAGCCCGGGACGCCCACTTCGCGCTCGCCCTGGAGTGTGCCCGGGAGAACGGCGACCTCGTCATCGCCCGCAAGGGCGTAGCCGACTTCCGTGTGAGCGTCACGGGCCGGGCCGCGCACGCCGGCATCGAGCCGGAGCGTGGAGCCAATGCCGCCCTGGCCGCCGCCCATCTGGTCGTGAGCCTGCAGTCCCTCAACGGCCACTGGGACGACGTCACCGTCAACGTCGGTGTCGTACGGGCCGGCAGCCGCACCAACATCGTCTGCGCGGAAGCCGAGCTCCGCGTCGAGGTGCGCTCGGCCACCGCCGCCGGACTCGCAGCGGCCCACCGTGCGATCGAGTCCGCCGCCGCCCGGCCCGCCGTCGCCGGGACCACGGCGACGGTCGAGCGACTGGACCTGTGCCCGCCCATGGAGGACACGCCCGCCTCGCGCCAGATGTTCGACCGGGCCAGGCGCATGGCCGCAGGGCTGGGAATCAGCCTTGGAGGCGCGGCGACCGGCGGGGTCGGAGACGCCAACTTCATCGCGGGTCTCGGCGTGCCCACCCTGGACGGCCTCGGCCCGGTCGGCGGCGCCGACCACACCCCGGAGGAATGGCTGGACACCTCCACCGTCCCGGCCCGAGTCGCCCTCCTGGCCTCACTCGTCGCCGGCCTCGGCGACAGCCGCACCAGCTGACACCCCCCCCGCATGAGCATCCCGTACCGCCTCGATCACGCCATGGCCCGGTACGGGACCCAGCCCCGGCAGCCCCTCCCACCACGCACCGGGCTGCCGGCCCCCGCCGGGACCGCGGCAGCCAACCACCGCCGCGGTCCCGGCCACCACCCGACCCCACGCACAGGAGGCATCCCCATGCCCGTCCCGCCCAGAGCCCGCCGCACCATGCTGGCGGGCAGCGCCGCTCTCGTACTCGGCCTCACCCTCGTCCCGGCCGCCCAGGCCCACACCAGCGCGTCGGCCGGCGCCCGCGGCTCGCTGGTCCTGATCGGCGGCGGCCTGAAAGCGGACAACACACAGGTCTACGGCGAGATCATCAAGCGCGCCGGCGGATCGAACGCACGCATCGGAGTCCTCACGGCCGCCTCTGTCCCCGCCAGCCAGGATCCCGACGCGGGCGACCCCGAGAACTGCAGCAACTCCGCCTGCAACGGCGCCTACTACGCCGGCCTCTTCAAACTGCACGGCGCCGCCGACGCCCAGTGGATCCCCATCGACCTCGACCACATCACCAACGCCGACTCCGACGAGGTCGTGCGGCAGGTCAACTCCATGACCGGCTTCTTCTTCGGCGGCGGCGACCAGTACCGCTACGTCACCACCCTGCTCCACGGCTCCGCACACACCGACTCCAAGGTGCTCGCCGCCATCCGGACCAAGCTCGCCGCCGGGGCCGTGGTATCGGGATCCAGCGCCGGCGCGCAGATCGCGGCAGGAGCGGACATGGTCACCGGAGGCGACTCCTACGAAGGACTGCGCGACGGCAGCAGCCCGGGCTACTTCGACGACCCGGCCCGGCTCGGCTACCTCCCCGAAGGCGGCTTCGGCTTCCTCAGCTCCGGACTGATCGACACCCACACCGGTACGAACGGGCGCGAAGGCAGAGCCCTGCGACTCGCCGCCGACACGGGACACGACCGTGTGTACGCACTGGAAGAGAACACCGCACTGGTCGTCGACGATCCCAGCACCCCCCGCGAGCGACTGCGCGTCCTCGGCCCGCAAGGCGTCGCCATTCTCGATCTGCGGCAAGCCCGCACCAGCACGAACGCACAGGGCGGATGGGTCCTGACGGGCGCCCGCTACACCTACCTCTCCCATGGCGACCGCTACGACCCCCACCGCTGGCAGATCCTGCCCGCCACCGGCAAGCGGCCCCTGATTCCGCTGTCCGCCTCACCGGTGCCCGCCAACGCGGACGTCTTCTCCTCTCCGGCCAACCCCGCAGGGATCCCCTACTCCTTCCTGAACACCGCCCGCGCCCTGTCGGCCAGCACCCAGCGCACCACCACGGCCAGCACCTTCGAGACCGGCCCGCGCTTCACCGTCACCTTCAGCAAGCAACCCGGGTTCACCGCCTGGACCGGCGACGGCGCCACCGCGCACACCGTCACCGGCCTTCGGATAGCCGTCGCTCCCGAGTGACTGCGCCCTGACGCACTCCGGGCGACAGGGCCGGCCGGAACCCGGGGGTTCCGGTCGGCCTCACCCGCCGACGCCCGACACTAAGCTCGACCTCGACCCGCCCCTGCACCGACCCATACGAAGGAAGACCCAGCGCATGGCCCCTGGCACGCTCGCCGACGAGATCCGCCTCAAGCTGGGCGACGCCAGCCCCGCCGAACGCAAGGTCGCACGCGTGCTCCTCGCCGGCTACCCCTCAGCCGGCTTCGAAACCATGGCCGTCCTCGCGGAACGCGCCGCCGTCAGCACCCCGACCGTCCTGCGCTTCATCAACCGGATCGGCTACCGCGGCTTCCCCGACTTCCAGACGGCACTCCGCGCAGAGCTCGACGAACGCAATGCCTCCCCCCTCTCCCTCTACGAGGCAACCGACTACGGCCGCAGCCAGGACGGAGCCGAGGACCTTTCCCTCCTCCAGCGCGGCAGCAACCTCTTCAGCGCCGCTGTGGCCCAGACCCTCGCCGAACTACCCCCGCACGATCTCGAACACGCGATCGCACTGCTCTCGGACGGCAAACGCCGCATCACCCTGGCCGGCGGCCGGTTCACGAACCTCTTCGCCCAGTACCTCGGGCTGCACCTCATGCAGGTACGCGACGACGTCCGGTTCCTGCACGACCGGGACGTCGAACGGACCGCTCAGCTCGCAGCGGTGAACCGACGCGATGTGTTCGTCCTGTTCGACTACCGGCGCTACGAGCCGGACAAACTCGCCATCGCCGAACTCGTCCAAGAGCAGGGCGGCAAGGTGATCCTCTTCACCGACGTCTGGCTTTCGCCCGCGGCCGCGCACGCCCAGGTGGTCCTGCCGAGCCAGGTCGCCGCACCCTCCCCCTACGACAGCCTCGTCCCTACGCTCGCCATCATCGAGACCGTCGTCGCCGGCGTGCTCACCGCCCTCGGCGACGGCGCTCGCCAGCGGATGCAGCACGGAGAGGACACCGCCCGCCGGATGGGCCTGTACTGAACACCGCACCCCTCCGGCCCACCAACGGCAGCCACCCTTCGCCCCGGCGTGCTGCGACCAGAGCACGGAACATCCCGCGGCGTCGCCTCCCACCGAGGCGATCCATCGCCGGAGCCGGGCGGGTCGACGGCTGCGGTGAACGTGGTGTCTGTGGTCCGGGCGGGATCGTTGGGGATCGACTACAAGCGACAGCGCGGCGTCACCACGCCGGCGCTGTCCCGATCAAGTCCGACGATGTAGCGCAACCTCCCACAGGCAGTGGCCTGCGCATGTTCGACAACCGTGTCCACACCCGCCCTGTCGATGCCCAGTGTGCTCAATGCCCGCCCTGAGCATCCACACATGCGTTCTCGAAGGCAGGCAAGGAGATCGTGCCATTTCCGGGCGGTCCGTCCCGGTACTCGGCGACGATCCTCCAGCCTCGCTGGTCCAGGAGCACCTTGGAGGTCCACACCTCGCCGTTCTTGTCCTTCACCTGCTCCGGCTTTCCAACCTGCTTCCATCCGCGCCTGCCCAGCTCGCGCAGCGTTGCCTCGAACCTTTCATGGTCGAGCGGTGCGCCATCGGTCTCGAACCCCTTGAAGGCGACGACGCACGAGGACAGCGAGCCGGGCTCGGCATCCTCGGGCATGGCGGCCCATTCCGCGTCGGTGGCCGGCGCCTTCGCGGCCGCCGCCGAGCTGTCGAGGTCCGTGCGCACGACCTCCCGCGTCAGGGGCCCGGTGCCCTCCGGCCGGGGGGACACCGCGACGGACGCGGCTCCCGCCCCCGTGCCACCGCAGCCCGCCGCGCCGAGCGCGATGACCGCCGCCATCACAGCAGCCCACTTCGTCCTACTCATAGCCCCACCCCAGGTCAGAGGGCCGCTCGCCCCCGTGTTCGAGGGAGGAGTCTGCCACGGGGATCCGCCGGAACACCTCCCGGCCCCTCCGGTCGGAGCACGGGGCATCAGCCGTACAACTCCTCGTTCCCCGTCGCGTACCGCTCCACCACCGCCCGCGGTCGGAGTCTCACAGTCGGGGTACAGATGCCCGCCTCAACGGTGAACTCGCCCGGCAGGCGCGGACGCGCGGGCCGGGCGGACCTGCCACGCGGCTCGGCTGCGGCATGGTCATCTCCAGGCGGCCCCGCACCATGAGCTGCCCTCGCGACGCGCCTGCAGAGCGTCAGCCCCGCACCGGACCACGCCACAGCTCACTGGCCGCCCACTCTGATCCAGTCGACGCACTGCCTCATCCGGAGGCGATCGTCAGCGAAGTACCCCTGCCAAGGTTCGTCCAGGCGCACCCACGCGGCAGGCTGCCCGTCTTCTGGGGCCAGCACAACCTGGCGGTCGACGACGGCCATGAACGACACACCCATGACAGCCGGCCAGTCAGGGTGATACGAGCGAACCGTGACGGCCGCCGGGGCCCGAAGAGGTTCCACGACCAGTCCAGTCTCTTCGAACACTTCGCGCACGGCTGCCTCTCGTGGAGTCTCGCCTTCATCCACTTTGCCGCCGGGGGCCACCCACCCGCGCCAGCGGTGATCCACCAGCAGGACGTGCGTCAGGGTCGTATCGAACACCCATACCTCAGTTGCAAGCGGACCGTCCTGCGAGACATCAGGGCGGAGCAGCCACTTCAAGGCATGGTCGTGCTCAGCCAGCGCCTGCTTGGCATCGCAGATGGCAGCTTCGAGCGTGCGCGGAGCGATCAGATGGTGTGTCATCCGCCGGAGAGTACGACGAGCCTCTGACATCGAGCTGTCATCCGCCTAGGGGGCCGTGTGTCCTACCGGGCCCGAGTACGACACCGGGCCAACCCGGCTGAGCGGCAGTCACAGTTCGGCCATCCGGAGACCGCCTGCGCCACGTGGCACAAGGCGCTGGAGGACCGGAAGAACGCCGCGGCCCGGGAGCTGTACGGCCGGGCGCGGACGGTCGGTTCGCAGCTTGAGTCCGCGTAAGGCGCGAATCGGTGTGCGTTCCGGTCGGGTAACGATCGTTTCTGGCGGCTCAGGGGTGACATTCGGCCCCGTAGAGTGCATAGGTATCTATGTCTTGAACGTGTTCAAATGGGCATCGTGCGTACGCCAGGTCGTCCGTACGGGGCCTTCGGGGGAGGGACTGCGCCATGCGCAGCGGAGTGAAGACCGCCTTGATCGGCGGTGTGTTCGTCCTGGTGGCGGGCGGCGTGGGGTTCGCGGGCCACGAGATGCTGGGTGGGGACTCGGGCGCTGCGGACATCGGTGGCGCGGACGCGTCCGGGTCGGGGGAGGTGACGACCGAGGAGGTCGAGCGGACATCGCGGGACTTCCTGGCGGCGTGGGCCCGCGGGGACGCGGAGGCGGCGGGGACGCTGACCGACGACCCGGCGGCGGCCGCGGAGGCGCTGCGCGGCTTCCGGGAGAGCGGGCATGTGGAGAACGCCGTGGTCACGCCCGGCGCGGCGAGCAGCGCCAAGGTGTCGTACACGGTGAAGGCGACCGTCAGTTTTGAGGGGCACCAGAAGGAGCTGGCGTACGCCTCGGAGCTGACCGTGGTGCGGGACAGGAGCAGCGGGCGGGCGCTGGTGGACTGGCGGCCGACGGTGCTGCACCCGAAGCTGATCGAGGGCGCGACCCTGCGGACCGGTAAGGCGAAGACGGGCTCGATCCAGGCGATGGACCGAGAGGGCCGGGAGCTGACGGCCGAGGAGTACCCGTCGCTGGCCCCCGTGCTGGACACCCTGCGCACCCGGTACGCGGTCGGGGCCGTGGGCGAGCCCGGCGTCGAGACCTGGATCGAGCCGGCCGAGGCCGACGCGCCGAACCAGACGCTGCTCACCCTGGTCAAGGGAAAGACGAAGAAGGTTCAGACGACGCTGGACGCCGACGTACAGGCCGCCGCCGAGCAGGCGGTGAAGAAGTACGACCGGGCCTCGGTGGTCGCCATCCGGCCCAGCACCGGCGAGATCAGCGCGGTCGCCAACAGCCAGGCCGGCGGGTTCAACGTGGCGATGGAGGGGGCACAGGCCCCCGGCTCCACGATGAAGGTCGTGACCGCGGCGATGATGCTGGAGCACGGCTTGGTCGGCGGACCGACCTCCCCGGTCGAGTGTCCGAAGGAGGTGACCTGGTCGGGTGCGACCTTCCACAACAACAAGAACTTCTTCATCGAGAACGGCACCTTCCGGGACAGCTTCCGCCGCTCCTGCAACACCTTCTTCATGAAGGCGCTGGGCCCGCTGAACGCCAAGGGCGTGGAGGACACCGCCCTGAGCCAGACGGCCCGGAAATACTTCGGCCTGGGCGGGGTGTGGTCCATAGGTATCGCCTCGACGGACGCCGGCATCCCGGTCTCGAAGGGCCCCGAGACGGCCGCCTCCTACATCGGCCAGGGCAAGGTCACCATGAACGCCCTCAGCGTCGCCTCCCTCTCGGCGACCGTGAAGAACGGCGCGTTCCGCCAGCCGGTGATCGTGCCCAGAGAGATGATCAAGGCCAAGCTGACCACCGCCCAGCCGCTGCCCGGGACCATGGCCGCCACCCTGCGCAGCCTGATGGGCGCCGCCGCGACGGACGGCACCGCCGCCAAGGCGATGTCCGCGGTCAGCGGCGACAAGGGAGCCAAGACCGGGTCGGCCGAGGTCGATGGGCAGAGCGACTCCAACAGCTGGTTCACCGGCTACGCGGACGATCTGGCCGCAGGCTCGGTCGTCCAGTCCGGCGGCTACGGCAGCGGGCCGGCGGGCGACGTCGTAGCGTCCGTGCTGAACGCACGGTAGGGCGGAGACGGCCCGGCCGACAGCGCGAAGCCGGTCGGCCGGGCCCGTCGGCGCCCTCGCGTACATCAACGCCGCCCAAGCCCAGCACCCCGCCCTCGCCACCCGCGCGGAGCGGGCGTCCACTCCCTTCCCGACGGACGAAGGCACCGGGCACGGCTTCCGCCCGCAGAGGCCCGAGCACGGCAACGTCGCCGCCTACCCCTGGGGAAGTCCGCATCTGACCACCTCGCCGGAGCAAGGAATGCGACGGTGCACCATCAGGGCAGCCAGCGGCCCGCCGTCGTCGCGACGCCTACTGTGCCGGCCCCGGTCACTGCGGCCGCTCAGCGGGTACGGCCGATGTTGGGCCGGTGGTGGCAGAGGATCCTGCACCGGGCTGACTACTGGGTGGTCGGTGGACAGGGCGAGACCGGCCGGAGCTCTGACCCCACCGGACTTTCAACCAGGCGCTGGATCTGCTGGCGCTCCTGGTAGCGCAGATCGGCCTCGCAAACCTGCGCGGCGTACTCCTCCAGGGCCGCGATGCGCTGCTCGACGCCGTCCCGCTGACGCTCAGCGCCTGCCGGTGGGCCACCTGCAGAGCGACGACCTCGGTGCCGGAGCTGTCCGCCGCCGCGCCATGGGACAGTTGATCAGATCGGGCCGATGGACCTGAGAGGCGACGACGGTACGCCAACAGCAAGGCGCGCCTACAGCGCCGCCCGTGTGGTGCTCTAGGCGACCGTGTCCGTCGATTGCAAGCGCGAGCGCGATCGTTCCGCGGCGAGAATTGATCACGAGCTGAGCCTCAACCACCGAGGGTGATGGACGTGGAGAGGCTCAACTGCGATGTCCTGGCCGAGTTCGCGACTGGCTGATCGGTGAAGACGGGCATGCCGAGGTCTACCAGCTGTGGCCGGCCGTCGGTGAGGGCGCGCTTGAGGCCGTGCAGCTTGTCGTCGGCGGCGTCGAGGTGACCTGGAGCCACCTGCTGGCCGCCATAAGCCGAGGTAGGCGGTTAGCTGGAGCTCCCAGCTACCCGTAACGGGCGCTTCAAGGCGGGGTCATCCCAGAAGGCCGCGTGGTCAGCGCCGGCCGCCGCCGATGCGGCGGTCGTCGGCCAGCGCGGTGAGCGGGCCGAATTCGCAGGCAAGCTCGTTCCACGTCAGAACCTCGCCACAGCGGGCCGGGAACTCCTTCGGATTGAACTCGGGCATGGTCCAGGTGCCAGTGCCCCGGTCCCGCAGCCAGAGGTCCCCGTCACCGTCGACCACAGTCGGCGGGACCGGTACGGGCTCAGCCTGATCGGTGGGCTCCCAGGTGACCCGGCCCGGGTGGGAAACGCGGCGCAGCTCGGTGGTGGCCAGTCGCGCGGCCAAGTCACGGGTGGACTCTTCGGCGTCCTTGACCGACGCGAGTCGCATTGCGTCGTCAAGTACGGGCAGGGCTGGATTCTTGCTGCGCTTTGAACTCATACGCTGACTACCTCCGGTGGGGGGCGTCACATCCGTTATGGCACCCCGTAGAGGAACACGGTATCCCGCGGCAGGAGCCGGGCCCGCCACGACAACGGTCCAGGTGGAGGCGCCGGCAGACCGGGCGGTGGGGCCAGGCGGTGAGCTGGTCCTGGACGTGGCGCTCGGCCACCCGGGTCGCCGTCCGCGCCGAGGGCGGCTCGCTCGATCCCGCTACCGAGACCGCCCTGTGCTTCGGCGGCTCGAATCAGACGGAGCAGGGAGGTGAGCGTCGCGGCTCCGAGGACGTAGGACTTCCAGGCCCTGGGGTTCGTGCGGGTGGCAGTCTTCATGGTGTTCCCCCCCCGTTTTCGGCCCTGTGCGGCCGTTGTCGATTCTCGATGCTGAGTGGGGGCCGCAAGGTTCGGAGGAGCTCGGCCAAGGGGCATCCTGGCCGCCACCTGATTGCTTCCCTACCCCTAGCGGCCTGCAGTCGCGAATTTCCCACAGAGTGCGGGTCTCAGACGTCTGTTATCGACCAGGGACGCGACCTGCCGGGCCCGCGCTCGGAGATCACCGCCTTCAGCCGGGTTTGGCGGCCCTCATGCCGAGCAGCAGAGTGGGCATGAGCAACCATGATCCAGCCGGGCATCACGAGTGGTACTTCGACACCCGAACTCAGTCCGTCGCGAACGAACCCGGTCCCGACCGGCTCGGCCCCTACCCGACCCGGGAGAAAGCCGCCTCGGCCCTGCAGACCGTGGACGACCGCAACGAACAATGGCGTGAAGACCCTCACTGGAACGACGACGGCACCTCCGACGGGGCGTAGAAGCATGCGGTAGCCCACCACGGCCCGGCCCCCCGTGACAGTCGATCAGTGCCCCCTCCGCCGCGCAACCGGCGGCCGGGGCACGGATTTGGCAGCTACGCCTGTGCCGGAACCAGTAGAGCCGGGGGCCGGCTCGGCGTGGGCTTCCCGGCGGGGGAGGCTGACCGGAGTGGTCATCGTTTGCGGAACCTGGTGACGAGAAAGGCCCCGCCTACGAGAGCGACCAGGATGATCGCGACGAGCCAGAAGGGCGGACTGCTGGGTGCCGCACCTCGGGCGAGGACTGACGTCAGATCGAACGGTTCTTGTCGCATCATGATCTCCTCGGGGCAGATGGCAGACCTCTCGTGTCCGGTCTAGTTCTCCGGAATCTGCCTGGCAAACAGCCCGCGATGCGTCCCTAGTTCAGTCGCGGCCTCGACGGAGGATGACTCGGCCGCACGTGCGGAACGTGGCCGCGACCGGCTTGGGCGCGTGGCCCATCTAGCCCGACGCGGTGCTGGGCGACAGTGGAGGTCGAACAGGACGCAGCCGATTCGGCTCGCGGCCGGCGTGGTGCGGGCCTGCGTGAGGCTGGTCCGCGTGGTCAGTTCGGACCGCAGGCCGGGGTTGTGGAGGAACTCCTTGCCGAGGATGGCGTTCGCCTCGTCGTGCTCGGTGAGGAGGATGCTGTAGGCGGGGTCTGTGGGGCCGGCTTCGTGTCGTCCGTGGCGGAGACGGTCATGTGGACTGCCCCACGCCGGCACGGACGGCCTCGGGCAGGGTGGAGATACCTGCGGCCTTGGGCGGCTCGTCTGCGAGGGTGAACGTGACGCGGGTGCCGTCCTGGTAGGCGGGGTCGATGGCGATGGTGCCGCCGTGGAAATCGACGATCTTCTTGCACATGGCCAGGCCGATGCCGCTGCCTGAGTACGTGTCCTTGGTGTGGAGGCGCTGGAAGATCACGAAGACTTTCTCCGCGTACTCGGGAGCGATGCCGATGCCGTTGTCGGTGACCGCGAACCGCCACAGAGCGTCCTCGTGCTCAACCGATACGTGGATCTTCGGTGTCTGGCCGGTCCGGCGGAACTTGATCGCGTTGCCGAGCAGGTTCTGCCACAGCATCCCCATCTGGGTGGGGTCGGCGACCAGGGACGGCAGGGGATCATGGGTGATCTCCGCGCCGGTTTCCTCGATGCTGACGCTGAGAGAGGACACGGTCCGCTCCAGGACCGTCTCCAGCTCGATGCTCTGCAGCTCGTGGTGGACCCGGCCGACGCGGGAGAAGTCCAGGAGGTCGTTGATCAGGGTCTGCATGCGGTTCGCGCCGTCGACCGCGTACTCGATGTACTGGTCCGCACGCTGGTCGAGCTGGCCGCCGTAGCGGCGCTGAAGGAGCTGCGTGAAGCTGGAGACCTTCCGCAGCGGCTCCTGCAGGTCGTGCGAGGCGACGTACGCGAACTGCTCCAGCTCGGTGTTCGAGCGCTGCAGGTCGGCTGCCTGCGCGTCCAGGCGCAGGCGGGCTTCCTCTGTGAATGCCAGCTCGCGCACGAGGCGGCGCCGCATGAAGTCGATCTCGCTGCTGAGCCGCCGCAGGTCTGCGGGGCCGGTCGGGGTGATGGGGTGGTCGAAGGTGCCGGCCGCGATGATGCGGGCGTCGGCGCCGAGCTGCTCCAGAGGGCGGGTGATGCCGCGGCGCAGCCCCTCGAAGACCAGCACGGTCAGGGCGACGATGACCAGCGCGATCGCGGTGAACACCCCATTCCGCAGCTCCACGGTGTCCGAGAGGTCCCCGACTGCCTGGGCGCGGTCCGTGCGCAGATGCTCCTGCTGGCCCGACAGGGCGGTACGAACGGCGTCGAAAGCCTTCTTGCCCTCCTCGGCTTGCTCGGTGGCCAGGGCTGAGGGGGCGCCGGGCGGTGATGCGGCGATGGGGCGGGCGATCCTCTCCTGCCAGGCCCCCACCGCTTCCTCCACGGCACTGAGGTCCTGGGAGCGGGCGGGGTTTGCGTGCAGGAGTTCCCGTAGGCGGGCCATGTGGGTTCGCTGCTCGGTCAGGCCCTGCCGGTAGGGCTCGAGGAAGTCCGTGGTACCGGTGAGGCCGTAACCGCGGATGCCGGTCTCCTGGTTCAGCAGCGCCGACTCCAGCCGGAAGGAGACGCTCAGTGCCGGGGACTTCTCGTTCACCAGCTCGTCGCTGATCGACTGGGTCTGCCCCAGCACCCACGCGCCGACCGTTCCGAGAACGGTGAGAACGGCCAGCGAGGCCGCCACGCCCGCGCGCAGCCAGCGCCGCGTCGTCCAGGTGGCGATCCGTCGCGTGCTCGGTCTCGTGGTTCCGCTCATGCCGCGTGTCCTCCGCCGTGTTGCCGCCCGCACCGACGCGGCCGAGGTCACTGTAGAGGAGGGTTGACAACAGTTGTTGTCGCGGGGTCGGAATGCGCCTAAGGTGCGGGTTATGGCTGGCAAGAACTTCACACTGCGGATCACCCCTGAGGAGACGGCAGCAGTCGCGGAGGCGGCGGTCGGCCAACTGGCGAGGCATCTTGCCCATCAACTCCTGGAAGAGGACCCCCATGCGCCGGAGGGGGACCCGGCGCGGGCCCTGTCCCTGCTCCACCTGCTGGACGAGTTCCAGCAGGCCGCCGAACGCCTCCAGCGGAGCGCGGCCCTCTCCGCTGCTCGGGCCGGCGCCGGCTATCCGCAGATCGGTGCCGCGTGCGGCATGACCCGCCAGGGCGCCCGGCGCCGCTGGCCGGGGCTCTTCCAGCATTCCGACGAATCACCCATGGAGCATCCGATGATGACCACCCCCGCCCGGCCCTTCGACGTCCTCCTCGTGGAGGACGACATGGCCGACGCCATGCTCATCGAGGAAGCCCTCTCCGAGTGCGGCACCCGCAACCTCATCCAGGTCACCGACGGCGTCGCCGCCCTCGAACACCTCCGCGACCCGACGAGCGTGCGCCCCGATCTGATCGTCCTGGACCTCAACATGCCCCGCATGAACGGCCGGGACCTCCTCAAGATCCTCAAGAGCGACGAGAGCCTCCATACGATCCCCGTGGTCGTCCTCACCACCTCCACCGCCCCCGACGACGTCGAAGGCGCCTACACCAGCCACGCCAACGCCTACGTGGCCAAACCCGTCAACCTGGAAGAGTTCGAGAGGGCGGTCCAGAGCATCGACGCCTTCTACCTCGACACCGCGACCCACCCGCCCCGCAACTGAACCGCAGTTCATGGCGCCGGGGTGAGGGATGGCGCTGAGCTGGCGGTGAGGCTGTTATCGGGTGATGGGGTTGGAGGGGTTTCATCTTTGGGTGGTTCGCCTGGGCCGACTTTTGATCCGGCTCGGTTGGCTGCGGTCGCCGCCGCTTCGCGGCTCCTCGACACCCGTCCCGAGGGGGCGTTCGACAAGCTCTCGCGCAGTTGGTGATGTCGATCACGGGTGTGCAGAAGGCGTTCTTCAGCGTCGCGGACGGCCGCCGTTCATTCTGGAAGTCCGTGCTGGGGATGGACCCCCCTTCGGGCCGGGGAGGAAGCCATCCGCGACGTCCCCCGCCACATCCTCATCGGAATCGGCCGTGAACTGATCGCCGAGGACGAGGCCACCGATCCTCGGATCAAGGACCTCGCCGCCGTCGGTGCGCTCGGCATCGGGGCATGGGCCGGCTACCCGGTGGTCGCCCCGGGCGGGCATATCCTGGGCAGTTTCTGCCTCGTCGACGAGCCCCCCCGCCCTTTCACTCCGTCGCAGACGCAGGCCCTGCAGACCCTGGCCCGTTCGGTGTCCTCGTCGTCGACCAGCCACAAGAGGACGCACTGGTCGTCAGTATGGAGACGGGGCAGGCCCGGCAGGCGTTTGTGGATCTGGGGCCTGGAGGTGGTGGAGCCGGCCCGGGCGGTCAGCTCCAGCGGGGGCCGCAGCTCGGTCGCGAACTCCCACAGCTGCGCGGCTTTCAGGAGCGCCGGCTGTTCCCTGGGGCGGGCGAACTTTCACAACCGGTGCCACGGCCTGCGCCACGACCTGCGCCTCTCCCCGGGCCCATCCGACGGATTGACGGACTCCGATTTGCGCGCGATAGTTGCGCGGCCGGGAAGGGGCCCGGTCGCGCAACCAAGGGGCGGGACGCAGTAGCCATGCACGGCACGAATGAAAACAACCAGGTCAATGGGGACATTGACGGCGCACCCCCGGCCGGTGACGAGACATCGCCCGTCACCGCGATAGCCGAAGGCGCGGGGCAGGAAGTCGCGGACGCGAACGCCGTGGCGGACAGAGGCGCGGAAAGTGCCCGCGCCGAGGGCCGGGCGCTGCTCGCGGCGCGGCGGTGGGGCGCCGCCCGGCAGTCGGCCCGAACGGGACTGCAGGTGTACGGGCCCGACGCCGAGCTGTCGCTGCTCCTCGCGCTCGCGCACGCGGCCGAGGACGACGACGACGAGGACGACCGCGCCGAAGAGGTCTACCGGGACGCTCTCGAGGTGTTCCCCGACCACGTGGGGCTGCTCGCCGGGTACGCGGAGCTCTGCCTGCGCAGCGACTTCCAGGACCGCCCGGCACGCAAGAACCGGGGCCCCGCTCTTGCCGCGCGGGTGGCCGAGCTGGCCCCGGACTCGCCCGAGGCCCTGCGCGTGGCTCAGGTGCAGGGTGCGCCCTGGCTGACGGCGGCCCGCGACAAGGCCGTGAGGCCGCCGCGCATCGCCCGGACGCAGCTGTACGACCTGCGCCAGGCGCTGGCGGCCGGCCATGGTGTGCACGCCGCGGCCGGGCAGGCGCGGGCGGATGCCGCGCAGCGGCCGGACGACGTGCGCCGCGCCATGCTCGCCGAGGCCCTCGAGGTGCTGGACCGGCCCGGGCGGGTGCTCCTGTTGCCGCTCGTCCGGCGGCCGTTCGAGTCGAGCCTCGTGCGCGGTGTCCTGCTGGGCGCGGTGCTCGTCGCCGTGGTCGGCCTGGGGCTCCCGCAATGGGTGTGGTGGGCCGGGATCGCCGCCTACGGAGCGCTGCCCTTCTGGCTCGGCAGGGTGCTGCGCGGCGCCCGGCGCCTGGGCGAGCTCTCCGCTGCCGCCCATCCGGCCCCGCAGGAAGCGCCGCTGGCCGAGCTGGCGCCCGTACCGCCGTACTCGCCCCGCGAGCTGGCACTCGGCCTGGCGGGGGCGGCGGTGGTGCTGAGCACCGTGGTGGGGGCGGGGGTGTGGTCGTACGCGAAGTACACCGCGTACCCGCGCTACGACGTCACCGTCCCGGACACGTTCCAGGGCATGCGGCTCCTGTGGAACTCCCCGCTCAACCAGGAGCTGAAGGCGGCCTACGAAGCCCCGGAGGGCTACGCGTCCTTCACCCCCGCGTACGGCGACCTCAAGGCCAACGACGGGCTCATCGGCGTCCACGTGGTGACGGGCGACCTGCACGACATGTCGGCGGACACCCTGAGTTCCTTCATGGACGCCGCACGCGCCGGGGCCGAACGTGTCGGCGCGCGGGTGAACCGGTCCTGGAACCCGACGGCCGGACCCGCCGGAGGCCGGCTGGAGTGCATGGACCTCACCGCCACCGACGGTGCCCGGCACGCCGTGTGCCTGTGGGGCGACAAGGGCAGCTACGGCATGGTGACGTTCCTCGCCCCGGACCTGGCCGACCGGGCCGACTCCCTGACCCGCGAGCTGCGCGCGGCACTGGTCCACCCGGCCTGAGCGGCAGAAATCCCCCTAGGGGCGCTCCTCCCGGTCGTGGCCGGCCGGGAGGATGCGGGTGGGCGGGATCGCCAGGCCCGTAGGGGTGTTCAGGCCCGTGAAGGGGAGGGTGGTCTGGCCGCTGCCGTCCGGGGCGAGGCGGACCACCCGGTTGTTGAAGGCGTCCGCGATGTAGAGGCGGCCCCTCCCGTCGAGGGCCAGGCCCAGCGGGCCGTTCAGACCGGACGCGGCGACGGTGCTCTGGCCGGAGCCGTGAGCCGCCAGCCTCACCACACGGCTGTTGCCGGTGTCGGAGACGTAGAGGTTGCCCGCCGGGTCGAGCACGATGCCGGCCGGCTGGGAGAGCCCCGTGAAGGGAAGGGTGCGCTGCGCGCCGCCTCCGGCGGGGAGGGTGACGACGCGGTCGTTCACGAAGTCGGTGACGTAGAGGGAACCCGCGGAGTCGAAGGCGAGGCCCCAGGGGTGGAGGAGTCCCACGGTGGGTACGGTGCGCTGCCCGCTGCCGTCCGCGGGTACCTCGACGACCCGGTCGTTGAAGCTGTCGGCGACGTACAGATCACCCTCGGCATCCAGGGCCAGCCCGAGGGGGCGGGAGAGCCCGTCCGTCGCAACGGTGACCTGGGGGCCACCGTCCGCGGGGATCCGTACGACCCGGTTGTTCCCGGTGTCCGCCACGTAGAGATCACCCGCGGCGTCGACCACCATGCCCGTGGGCCGGACCAGGCCCACGGCGGGGACCACGTCCTGCCCACCGCGCCGCGCCACCCGCAGCACCCGGTCGTTCCCGTAGTCGGAGACGTACAGCGGGCCGACCGCGCCCCCGGATCCCGGGTCGGAGGCGGCTGCAGTACCGGCCGGGGCCAGCCCGATGGCACACAGCGCCAGCAGCACCAGGACGGAGCCGGCCCTGCGACCGGTACGGCCCGTACGATCCGTACGCGGGGGTTCGGGAACTGCGGAGCGGGGCACGGCGCACCTACCTGTCCTGGTCGTCCGGCCGCCGAGGCTAGCCCCGACGCCCCGGCCGCGACCCCGCACCACGCCACGTCCCGTCCGCCTTGCACACAGACGGCCGGGCGGTCACCGCCGCACCCGCAGCGGCCGGCGAAGGTGGCCCGTGGGTTTCGGCAGCAACCCGCCGAGCGGCAGGACCCGCTCGGTCAGCAAGCGACCGCGGCAACCAGTCGGGCAGCCCGCCGCGACCGAAGCCGGGTGGGATGCCGGCGACAACGGTGCGGCAGGCCCACCCCTCGACTCCCCGAACGGCTCGGCGGCGGCCCCGAGGGGCGCTCCGCCGCTTCACCGACGTCCGCGCCGGCCTGGCCCGCTGCCCCGGCTTCGACTGGCCCTGAACGTCACCTCTGGCTCCGCTCCGTGCCGGCCGACGCGCGGTGTCGTGCTGGGTGTCGGCTGCTCGGCAGGGCGGGCGGGACACTTCCGGTCATGGATGTGGAGTCGCTGGAGCTGGAGCTGTACGGGCTGAAGCCGTCGGAGTCCACTGCGGCCCGGGACGGGTACGTGGCCCAGGCCCGCAAGGCCGGAGACAAGCAACTCGCCACGGCGATCGCCGCACTGCGCAAGCCGACGCTCGCTGCGTGGACCGCCGGGCTGCTGGCCCGCCACCTACCGCAGGAGGCGCGGGGCCTGGTGCAGCTCGGCGATGCACTGCGTGCCGCGCACCGGGCGCTGGACGCCGGGCAGCTGCGGAAGCTGTCGCATGATCAGCATGTGGTGATCGGGGAGCTCGCACGCACAGCGCGTGCTCTGGCGGCTGAGTCGGGGCAGGAGGTGAGCGAGTCGGTGCTGCATGAGGTCGAGCAGATCCTCCACGCGGTGTTGGCCGATGCGGAGGTCGCCGAGCGCTGGCAGGGCGGCCGACTGGCCAAGGCGCCGGAGGCGGTGTCGGGGTTCAGCGGCCTTGAACCACTGCCCGGTGCGGCCCCACCGCAACGGGATCAGCCGGCGGCCGCCGGGGCCCGATCGCGACCCGTGCCGTCCCGCGAGCAGGGACAGGCGGCCCCTGACGCTGCTGCAGCGCGGGCTCATCGTGAGCGTTTGGCCAAGGCCCGCGCCGAGTTGGCCGAGGCCGGGGCGGAGGCGGAGCGACTGGAGGCGGAGCATGCCGCCGCGCAGGAGCTTGCGGACCGTGCGGCGGCCGCGGTGACAGAGGCCGAGAGCGACGTACGGGCGGCGAAGGACCGGCTGGCGACGGCACGCATGACGAGCGCGGAGGCTGCCGCCGGTCTGAGAGCGGCCGGCCGGGCGGCCGCGAAAGCACGGGCGCGGGCGGAGAACGCGGCTCGGAAGGCGGAGAAGCTCACCGGCTCGGAGGGATGAACCGAACCGAGCCGCGGCCCCATTTCGCGGGCACGACCCGGCGGCTGTGGATTCGTCGTGTGCGAGCTGCGCGTGTGCGGCAGGGACGAGCAAGGCCCGGCTGAGGAAGCGCCGCCTGCAGCCGTCGGCCCGTCCGTCGGTCAGGTACCAGGGACGGGGCCGCCGGGCCGGAACCGCTCCACCCCTACGATGTGCCGCACCTTGATCGGGCGCACGATGACCGAGACTCGCCGTTCTCCCGGCATGAGCCACTCGTAGCGCTCTGTGCCCAGGTACTTCCGGGCCAGCTGGTCCATGCGCTCGTGCGCCTCCGTGCCCTCGATGAACCGGGCCACCACACCGCTGATCTGTACTCGGTCGAAGGGATCGGTGGCGTCCGCATGGGACAGGTAGACGCGGGGGTCCAGGCGCAGGTTCTGCTCCTTCACCCGACCTACTGAGGTGGTGAACGTCAGCTCCCCCTCACCCTCCAGATCCACCCACATCGGGCTGACCTGCGGTGCTCCGTCGGCGAATACGGTGCCGACGTACCAAATGTTGGGGGCGTGCAGCCGGGCGCGGACAGCGTCGTCGAATGTCACGGCAGTCATCCTGTGAAGCTAGCAACCACATGCGGTGCGACGGCTGCAACTGAGGAAACTCGACCCCGACGCCGGGCTCTTGACCGGGCCGGCCGGTGGACCTGCTCCTGTCCCCAGCGCGGTGGAATTCGGCGGGGCCGGGCGGCTGTCCACCGGGCCGAGCACAGCGCTGAGCTACGGGCCTTCCCAGCCGTGGTCTTCCCACTCGGGGCGAAGAACCGGGCCTAGCTCACTGTGGTGCCCTCTGGTGGCGCGCACGGCGTCGAGCGGCCCGGTGACATCGTGACCGACCGGGCGGCCGGGCCCTCGAAGCCCTCCAGCCCCGTATTCGCCGCGGAGGAGGGGTGGGCGATCAGGTGCCGTACACCTGGAGCTGGGCGATCTGGCCGGCGGGCCAGCCCGTGTTGGACGTGAAGACGAGCCGCAGGTACCGGGCTGTCGTGCCTGCGGGCAGGGGCAGGGTGGTGGTGTTTCCGGTGGACGGGTCGAAGGTGCGGGCCGAAGCGCCGAGCAGCTGGCCGAAGGTACCGCCGTCAGTGCTGCTCTGGACGGCGACGGCCTGCGTACGGGTGGCCCATGCGGTGTCCGGAGGGAGGCTGAGGACGATGCGGCGGACGCTGACCGGGCTGCCCAGGTCGACCTGCAGCCATTGCGGGAACGCGCCGTTGGCGCTCTCCCAGTACGTGTTCGCGCGGCCGTCCACGGCGTTGCCCGAGCCGTACACCTGGGTGTGGCTGCTCTCCGCGGTCGGGCGGTTCAGGGCCAGGTCCGTGGTGGGGGAGCCGTCGGCCGCGGTGGTCGCCGTGACCTGCACGGAGGGCTGCGAGATGGAGCCCGCCGCGTCGAGGGCCTGGACGTCGAAGGTGTAAGAGGTCGCGGCGGCGAGCCCGGTCACCGTGAAGGTGGTGGCGTTGCCGGGGGCGGCGCCGACGGGGGTGGGGCCGCCCCCGGTGATCCGGCGTATCCGGTAGCCCGTCACGCCGGTGTCATCGGTGGAGGCGGTCCAGGCCAGCGTCACGGTGGTGGCGGTCACGGCGGTGGCGTGCAGGTTGCCGGGCGTGGTCGGCGGAAGCGTGTCCCCGCCGATGACCGGCGGAGTCGGGCGGACCCCGGTGAGGGGGATCTGCCCCTTGAGCATCCTGCCGCCGTCACCCGTCAGCCTCAGGTAGTAGTCGGACGAGCAGGCCGTCCCGTCCTCGTCGAGGGCCGCCAGGCCGGATCCGGTGGGCACCCACAGCTGGGACTCGGCGGTCTTGGCGATCTGATTGCCCTCGTTGTACTCGTCGAACATGGAGATGTAGGCACTCGGAACTCCGGCTCGCCCCATGTTGTAGAACTGCCGCCACATGAAGTCGCCGTGGGCGCGCTGCCGTTCGGTGACCCCGCCGGGCAGGACACAGGGCTGGTAGTCGATGCCGAGCGAGGTGCATTCGGCGAGGTCGGGTACGGTCGCCACGTTGTAGAAGTTGTCGGCGTCCCCCGCGGTGCCGATCCGGCCGACCATCCACGGCGACAGCATGTCGAAGGCGCGGTAGACCCCGGAGAAGCCGGGACGTGAGTCCCGGTCTCCTGTGCGCCACCAGGTGGGTACCCCGCCGATCACATAACAGCCCTGCTGTTTGAACCAGTTGAGGACGTCCAGACAGGCGTCGGCAGTGAAGGGGCGCTGGTTGTCGTTGAAGCCGAAGCCCCACAGGCACACCACGGGCTTGCCGTTCTGCCGGGCGTACGCGGGCGATCCGGTGTGGGTCCGCATCTTGTTCGTCCAGTCCGCCTTGATGTCCGTCTGCATGGACGACCAGTCGGAAACGTCGTACATCACGTAGAACTTGACGCCCTGCGACTCGGCCGCGCTGCGCACCTTGCGTGCCATTTCGTCACGGGTCGGCCCTTCGCCGCCGGTGGGGTTGAAGCGCTGGAGTGCGGCGGTGTCGATGCCGTACTGCTTCATCCACCGGAAGTGCACGTCGACGGTCGTCTGGTCGTAGGAGGAGAACAGCGAAGCAGGCTGTCCGTTGCCCAGATTGCCGAAAGCGGTGCGGTATGTGGACGGGTAGTCGCGTGTGTCGGGCCAGGCGACGATGGCCCTGTTCGACGCGGAGGGAGTCTGGCCCCAGTTCTGGGCCCAGTGCCACCATCCGTTGATCGGTGCGCCGTCACCGACGCACGCGAACCAGCCCTGGTACCCAACGGTCACCTTGCCGACGACGTCGCCGGGCGCACTCGCCGCGCGAGCGCCGCCGGCGAGCGCGGTCTGAGCGGCTCCGACCACCCCGGCGGCTCCGGCGGCGGCAGCGGCCTGCAGGACCGTACGACGCGTGACACCCATCTGGATCTCCTCCGACTGCTCGTCACATCCGCTGCCGTGGGCGGTGGTTCGGCGTGGAGCCGTCGGCAGCAAGGACTTGATGCGCAGAGCGTAGGGAGACGCGCATTCGGATGCAATAGTGCTGCAATCATTCGCAAAAAATATGCAGAGGCATGCAACATGGGTTGCGCATCGAGCTGTAGCTCGGCAGGGCCGACGTCAGTGGTCACCGTTCCTCAGTAGCTGAGGACTGGTGGGGGCTGCGCTCCGGACGAGCCGCCGGTCAGCGCCGGGGCCGGCCGGTCGGGGCGGAGCGATGTGCCGTCGCTCGGACAGGTGGCTGCGTTAGCGTGTGGAGCCCGGGGGACGGGACAGGGCGAAGGGAGACATCAGGAGATGTGGCCGAGGGTCAATCGCATGCGTTCCTTCGAACTGGGTACGCCGGGTGAGCTCCGGGACAGATTGAACGCGCTGGTCCTGTCCGGGACGAAGGTTGCCACGACCGGCCTCTTGGACGTGTACGTCAAGGAGATGGAGGGTCTGGAGTTCGTGGGGGAGCGTCTGGCCCTCCTGGGCAGTGAGGGGGAGTTCGTGGCGACGCTGGAGGTCACCGGTGTCGAGGTGAAGCCGTTCATCGACGTCACCTGGGAACACGCCGCGGCGGAGGGGGAAGGGGACACGTCCCTGGAGGACTGGCGTGCCGGCCACCGGCGCTACTTCGCCCGCACGGGCACGCCGGTCGAGGACCACACCTCCGTGACCTGCCTGAGATTCCGCCTCGTGGAAGACCCCACAGCGCCCTCCCAGAGCCACGCTTCCTCCTGATCGGGAGCCTCGGCACCTGCGAGCCCTGAGGCCACCAGTCGGAACCCGGCGCTGCCGACTGCTGCCAGTTGACCGACGAAGGCCTCGACCCAATGCCGATCCCCAAGGCCGAAACGACCGACATCGTCTGCTTCGCCCCGGCCGTCTCGATCGACCCCATCGCGGTCGGCACGCCGTGCTACCTGATGGCCAACGGGCCGGCCTCCGCGAAGCCGTACGTCCTGCTGCGTATGGCCCTCCTCCGTGTCGTCGGTGAGGCCCTGCGCCGGCCACTCATGACGTGGCCGGACGAGCTCCGGTCCACCGCCGGCGTCAGCCAGCGCCCCGCCGCCGACGTGAACTTGCCGGGGGAGGAGGTGCGACCGTCCACGAGATCAAGACCGACGCCCTGGCCAAGAAGAAGACGGATCCGAACAGGGCCGCCGCGCGCGCCCGCATGGCGTCACCCGCAGCGCCTGACCCAAGCCCAAGGCCCCTTCGCGCGGACCAGCAGCCAGTGGAGCCCGGAGCCCGGCGACCAGTTCGGCCGGCAGGCGCGTTCCGTCGAGCACGATGCCCAGGCGGGGGCATCGGCGAACGTCGACAGCTTCGGCCGTGGGGTGCGGGCGGGCGAAGCGCTGTAGGGAAGGCGTGCTACGTCACCGCGACGAGTGTGTTCCCCGTGGAGGTGGACAGGCGGACGGCGTCGTTGCGGAGGTTGCCGCGGTTGTCGAACGCGATGATGCCGGTGACGCCGATGTGGGTGAGGCGGGCCAGCTGCGGGGTGTAGACGGCAGGATTCGGGGAGCCCGCCTTGACCATGGCGGCGATCAGCGCGTTCACAGCGTCGTACGCGTACGGGGCACTGAGCGCCACCGGATGCCTGAACTTCCCCTCGAACGCGGAACGGAAGGGGTCCGCCGGTGCCACACCGGCGCCGGAGGTGATGGCATGCACCCGGCCGTCGGCAAGTTGGCCGCCGGCGAATACGGGCAGCAGGGTGGTGCAGATGCCGTCGCCGCCCATCACGTGCGCTTCGATCCCCAGGTTCCTCATCTGGCGGATCACCAGCCCCGCCGTGGCATCCAGGGCGCCGACGAAGAGCAGCTCGGGGTTCTTGGACTTGATCGCCGTCAGGATGCGCGTGAAGTCGGTCTCCTGTTCGGTGCCGAACTGTGAGGAGACGACGCCGAGCCCGAAACGCCTGGCTGCCTGAGTGAAGGAGCTGACCAGGCCCTGACTGTAGGCGGTGCCGTCGCCGATCGTGGCGACCGTGCGGACCTTCAGGGTGTTCGCCGCGTACTCGGCCAGCGCGGTGCCTATCCGGACGTCGTCAGTGACGACGCAGAAGACGTGATCGAAGCCCTGCTGGGTCAGCCTGGGGCTCGTGGCGGTCGTCAGGTACGCAATGCCCGCGTCCTGATAGGTCTTCGAAGCCGTGAGGGCCGTACCGGAATGCAGATGCCCCACGACACCGGCCACCCGCATACCAGCGAGCTTCTTCGCCACTTCCACAGCCGTATCGCTTTCGCCCCGGTCATCCTCCGGCCGCAGGACGAACCGCACCGACTGCCCAGCCAAGGACCGGCCGCCGGCATTCGCCTGCTCAACGGCCAGCCGCGCACCATCGATCAGGTCCCTGCCCAAGTGCGTGGCCTCCCCGGTGAGCGGAGCCACACAGCCGATCGTCACGTCCATGTCTTCTATCCCTCAGGCCAGGTCGGGTGGGGCAGCAGCCGGCCGGCAGAGCTGATGCCCGCACCCCAGCCACGCGGGTGATGACGACGAATGGAGCGAGCGGGCACTTTGCCGTACTGCTGACCCAGAGGAGCAGATCGCAGAAGGCGCGGCCCAGAACAAGCCGAGGCCAAGGCCAAGGCCATCTGCAAGGATGCCCGGTGCGCAGCGAATGCCTTGTCTATGCAGTCGACCTGCACATCGAGCACGGAATCTGGGGAGGGACCGAGTGGGAACGGCGGTCCACCCTGCGGCGCCGACCACTGCTCACCTTATGGCTCGCCTGCCCGTACTCGGGGGTCAGGACGCTGCCGCCTCGTGCTCGGCCATGGTCTGGAACTGACCCAGGTCATAGTTGGCCAGGACGGAATCAAGGTTGGTGAGGGCGCCCAAGTGCTCGACGAAGCCGGTCGGGTCGTACTCGATCTGGAGGGTCACCCGGCTCTGCGTGTCACTGAGCCGGTGGAAGGTGACCACGCCCGCGTGGTGCACACCTTCGGTGGTGCGCCACGCGATGCGGTCCTCAGGAACCACTTCCGTCAGTTCGGCTACGAACTCCTTGTCCGCCCCGGGCAGCGAGACCTGCCAGACAAACGTGGTCCCGTCGACGCGTTGCACGTGCCGGACGTGACTGAGGAACGAGGGCCAGCGCTCGACGTCCTGCCACAGGGCCCAGCTCACGGACACGGGCGCCTGGATGTCAACGGCTTCAAGCAATGAGGATGTCATCTGGATCCATCTCCTCGATACGGTGACTGGTCGCCCCCTCGCCTACCCCGAAGCCCGGACTTTCCCCACCACATCGGACTCCCGTCTCACACGTTCTGAACCGGCAGGTCCGCCATCGCAGCCTCGAGCAGCCGTCCCTGAAGAGCGGCCGTCAAGCCGTTGGCGCAGACGCTCCCGCCGCCGGTCCCGGATGTGCATCGGCCTTGCCCTCCCGGCGGCCGGCCGCAACATCCGTGACGTCGAGGAACACCTGGTCCAGCTCGGGCCAGCGCCCGCGGATCTGGCTCCGGATCCGTACCATCGCTTCCTCCACCGTCTCGCTGTCGTAGCCCGGCGTCAGGTCGATGCGGGCGGCCGCCATGACCGAGTCGGGCGCCAGACGCATGGTCAGCAGGGCAGCGACGGTGTCGATCTCGGGCTGCTCCGTGAGGAATGCCCGCACCTCCCGCTGGACGGCCGGATCGGCCGCCTCGCCGACGAGTTGCGCGCGGGCCGCCCGCCCCAGGGTGTAGGCGACGTAGACGAGCAGGATCCCGATGAGGACGGAGGCGCAGGCCTCGTACGCGATCTCCCCGGTCATCATGTGGAGGGCGATGCCGGCGATCGCCAGCAGTACGCCGACGCAGGCGGTGAAGTCCTCGGCGAGCACGGTCCGCAGGGCCGGATCGTGGCCGGCCTTGATCTCCGCGGCCATCGAGCGACCCCCCTCCCGCGCGGCGCGGCGCACCTGGAGCAGGGCCCGTACGAGCGAGCCTCCCTCCGCGGCCAGGGCGAGTACGAGGACGGCAAGGCCGATCACGTAGCCGTGGCGGGTCTCGTTGCCGCCGGAGCGGAATGCCTCGATGCCCTGGAAGATCGAGAAGCAGCCCCCCGTGACGAAGATGCCGACCGCGGCGAGCAGGGACCAGAAGAACCGTTCCATGCCGTACCCGAAGGGGTGGCGCGCGTCCGCGGGGCGCCTGCTCCGCTTGAGGGAGGCCAGGAGGAAGACCTCGTTGAGGCTGTCCGCGATCGAATGGGCCGCCTCCGACAGCAGCGCCGGGGAGGCCGCCACGACCCCACCGGCTGCCTTGGCGACGCAGATGACGAGGTTGGCCGCGAGGGCGACCCACACGGTCTTGCGGGTCTCGGTGTCCTGGCCCGTGCCCGCCGGGCCGCCGTGCCCGGGGCCGCCGGTCCCGGTGCCGCCGGTCCCGTCCGGACCGGCCTGCTGGTGCGTATCTTCCGGCCGGCGTCCGCCCGTCCCGCTCATCCGCGCTGAGCCTCGGTGGAGGACCGGGAGGAGAGCGGGGTGGCGATCTCCTCCAGGGACCGGCCCTCGGCAGCGACCGCGTAGAAGACGGCCACCACTCCGGCGGCCACCATCAGCCCGGCGCCGACGCAGAAGGCGAGCACCGCGTCGGAGACCACCCCGCTGGAGGTCAGGTGCGCGAAGAGCAGCGGGCCCGAGATGCCGCCCGCCGCCGTACCGACGGCGTAGAAGAAGGCGATCGCCATCGCGCGGGTCTCCATCGGGAAGATCTCGCTCACGGTCAGGTAGGCCGAACTGGCTCCGGCCGAAGCGAAGAAGAGGACCACGCACCAGCAGGCGGTCATGGTGACGGCACTGAGCCGGCCGGCTCCGAAGAGCCATGCGGTGGCGAAGAGCAGCAGGCCGGACAGGATGTACGTGCCCGCGATCATCGGACGGCGGCCGACGGTGTCGAAGAGGCGCCCGAGCAGGAGCGGGCCGAGGAAGTTCAGGAAGGCGATGACGGCGAAGTAGTAGCCGGTGACGCCGCTGGAGACGTGGAAGAAGGTGACGAGGATGGAACCGAAACCGAAGGTGATGGCGTTGTAGAGGAAGGCCTGGCCCACGAACAGGGAGAGCCCCAGTACGGCGCGGCGCGGATAGGAGCGGAACACCGTTCTGGCGATCTCGCCGAAGCCGACGCTGTGCCGTTGGGTGACCGTGATGGACTCCTCCGGCTCGGGAAGCGGGCGGCCCTTCTCCTCTTCCACCTGCCGTTCCACGTCCGCCACCAGGGCTTCCGCCTCCTCGGCCCGGCCGTGGATCATCATCCACCGCGGGCTTTCGGGCACGTGGCGCCGTACGAGCAGGATCACCAGGCCGAGCACGACACCGAGGGCGAACGTCAGCCGCCAGCCGACCGACTCCGGGAACACGTCCGTGTTCAGGGCCACGACCGACAGGAGCGCGCCCGCGACGGCGCCGATCCAGAAGCTGCCGTTGATGATCAGGTCCACCCGGCCGCGGAACCGGCTCGGGATCAGTTCGTCGATCGCGGAGTTGATGGCCGCGTACTCGCCGCCGATGCCGAAGCCGGTGAGGAAGCGGAAGAGGAAGAACCACCAGGCGGAGAAGGACACGGCGGTCAGCGCGGTCGCCGCCAGGTACACGCCGAGCGTGATCAGGAACAGCTTCTTGCGCCCGTACAGGTCGGTGAGCCGGCCGAAGACCAGCGCGCCCGCGCAGGCGCCCGCCACGTAGAGGGCGGCTGCCATCCCGGTGACCTGGGCGTCGGTGATGGACAGCCCGCTTCCGTCCTCGGAGATCCGGCTGGCGATGCTCCCGACGACGGTGACTTCCAGACCGTCCAGGATCCATACGGTTCCCAGCCCGATCACGATCATCCAGTGCCAGCGGGACCAGGGAAGTCTGTCCAGCCTCGCCGGCACCTTGGTGGTGACGGTTCCCGTCTTCGACTCGGCGTTCTCCAGCATGTCCGGGCGTGTGCCCGGGCCGCCCCGCCGCAAACGGCGGCCGGGAGCACCGGCCGGCAACCGCGGTTCCGGACCACTGTGGCTGCCCGGCACGGGACAGTCCCCGGTGGGATCACTTCCCGTGATCCCCGGAGGTCATCAGCTGCGCTGCTCCCGCATCCGTGCGAGGTCCTGCCGGCTGGACAGCGTGTGCGGGTGTTCAGGTCCGAGCACGTGGGTCCGGGCCTCCAGAACGGTCTGGAACTCCGCTTCGGCCTCGGCCATCCGGCCGAGGTCCTGCAGCACGTGCGCGAGGTTGTCGCGCGTGGTGAGCGTACGCGGATGCTCCTCGCCCAGAGTGCGCGTGCGTATCGCCAGCACGGCGCGGTGCTCCGCTTCCGCCTCCTCCGACCGGCCCAAGTCGTGGAGGACGGTGGCGAAGTGGTTGCGGCTGACCAGGGTGCGCGGATGTTCGGGCCCCAGAAGCTCGGTGCGGCTTTCCAGTACCGCGCGGTGTTCGGCCATGGCCTCATCCAGCCTGCCGAGACTGTGCAGAGCGCTGGCCAGGTCGTTTCGGGCCGTGAGCGTCTCGGGGTGTTCGGGTCCGAGGTCGCGGGTGCGTATCTCCAGCACGGCTCGGTGTTCGGCCTCCGCCTCGTCCCACCGGCCCAGCTCCCGCAGGAGGCTGGCACGGTTGTTGCGGATCAGGAGGGTTTCGGGGTGGTCGGTGGTCCCCTTGCGGACCGCTACGGCCAGTTGACCCTCGTGTTCGGCCGCGGCTTCCTCCAATCGGCCCAGCTCGCGCAGGACGAGGGCGAGGGTGTTGCGGCTGTTGAGGGTGTCCGGATGCTCGGCTCCCAGGGCGCGCGTGCGCGCCTCCAGTACTGCGCGGCACTGGCTCTCGGCTTCCTGTAAGCGGCCCAGTTCTTGCAGGGCGAAGGCCAGATCATCGCGGCTGCCCAGCGTGTCCGGGTGCTCGGCCCCCAGGGTGCGCAGCCGCTCCCTCAAGACGGTCTGGAGCTCGGTCTCCGCCTCTGCCACGCGCCCCAGCTGCTGGAGCGTGAGGGCGATGTTGTTGCGTACGGCCAACACCGCCGGCGCCTCGCTTTGCTCAGGTTCCATGCCGCTCAGGGCTACGCGCCAGCCGTGTTCTGCCAGCGCGTACCGGCCCTGCGCGTATGCCGTTGCGGCCATGTTGTTCGCGTCCTGCGCGGAGCTGTGCGAGAGCGCTGTGCGTACGACCGGCTCGGCAACATGCGTGTCGGGGGACTTGCGGCGTTGCACGATGTCGGTCAAGTAGTCGAAAACGTTGACGTGCCCCTCACCGTGGGGCTGAAGGAGTGCGGCGGTGGCGCGGCGTGGACGGCCCGCCCAGCTCCAAGCCTCTTCGAGGGTTTCCGGACGCAACAAGGCCCCGCCCTGCTGCTCCAGGTAACGCGCGTGCACGGCCTCCAGCAAGACGCGTGGCAGGGGCGAGGTGTACCCGGACCGTCGGATGTCGACCGCGGCGGCGACCAGTGCGGCGCCCCGCGGGTGACTGCGCGTTCCGGCAGCGGTGTTGGCGCTCCAGGCGTTCTCCCACTCCCGCAACAGATCGGGGCCGGCCGCAAGGTACTCGGCGATCCCGTAGGTGCCCGCGTGGGCCAGGGCATCCGCGATGCGTCGGTCCCAGGTACGCGTTCTGGCCCGGGCTGCCTCCGATTCGCTGAAGAGCCTGCTCAGGCGCAGGGGATCGGTCTGCTCCAGCACCTCGCGCGCCTCGTCGTCGGCCGCGCGGGCGCGCTCGTCGTCCTCAGCCCGGCCCTCCGTGAGCCGGGCGTACTCGGCAGCACGCAGTGTGGCCAGGATGATGCGGTGATGGCCGGTGCCGGCCAGGAGCCGCGCGATCCCCGCCCGCGTCAGACCGCCGCCGAGGTAGCGTTCCAGATCGTTCAGCCACAGGACGCAGCGGGGTTCTCGGAGGGCCAGCGTGAGCGCGGCGCCCATCGCGTCCCGATCACGCGGCGCGATCAGCACGTGATCCGGCACCGTGGCCAGCATGGCCTCGTAGGCAGCGCGCGATTTTCCGGCCGTCGAATCCCCCACCAGCAGCAGGAATCCCCCGCGCGCCAACCCCTCGCGCAGTTCTTCGTCGATGTCACGCGGCACGTAGACCGGAACGCGTTCGGAGGCGCCGGAGCGGCTCCCCCGGCTCCGTCTTGCCCCCTCGTCCTCACGGGAGGCGGGATGGATCCCCAGGACGACGGGATCCAGTACCTGCGCCACGCGCGGCAAGGTGCCCGCGGTCAACATGAGGCAGCCGCCTTCGACTTCGAGCGCCAGCTCGTGCTCCGCACTCGCCACGACCCGAAAGCGCTCCTGCCACACTCCGGCCAACACCAGAAAGGCGGCTCCCGCGGCTGCCGCGCCGCCCGCGAGCCACGGGGTGACGACGCCGAACCCGTTCAGCACTGCGGGGGCCGCCGCCAGTACGGCGAGCCCCACAGCGATGAAGAGCAGACGACGCTCCCGCCATGAACGTGCTGCCATTCCAGCCCCCTTGGTCCAGCTCCCCGGGCGAGACCACCTCTCGGCCCGACTTCAGACGTTCCCGCCCCGGCCCGCCGGTAGACCCGGACCGACCGACTCCGTGGAGCACGCGTGAGCCGAGAGCGGCAGCAGTGGTGTCGCACCCGACCGCAACGCCCTTCCTCGGCCCGGCCGCTCCCTCGGGCGGCCCGCTGTCGTCAGCCGGACGAACATGAGGGTCCCGCAGCCGGGTCGCCGGAGGGGCGAGCCTTCAGTTGATGTTGAGCGTGACGCTGGAGGAGACGGACTGGGATGTTGCCGCAGCCCGACCACAGCTCCTGGCGGTATCGGCGGCGGGGCGGCGGTCGTGGCCGGGTCAGGTGACCGCTCCTGTTCCCGCGGGCGTGGTGTGCGGGGTGGCGTTCTGCGTGACAGGTGGTGCGGGGGAGCGGTGGATGTGGCGGGCCAGCAGGAGGCCCAGGCCTGTGGCGGCGATGGTCCAGGCGGCCAGGACGGCCAGTGCGGTGAGCCAAAGAGGCATGGCGGAACTCCGTTTGTGATGTCGGGTGTTGAGGAAACCTTGTGCCCCGGGTGGGGGATGGCATGCGTGTGGGTTTGTTCATATGGTCTGCACCTTCAACGTTTTGTCAGGTCGAATGCGGACTGCACCGTCGAATATCGATCATGGAGGTGTTCAATGCCTTGGAATGGGCGCCCGAGGTTGATGAACTTCCGTGAGTTGACCCTTGGTGACCTTGGTTTCGGTGGGTGACGACGCCGTGGAACCTTTCATTCCACTGTGAGGAGGTGGCAAGGATGAGGAGCGCTCGCCAGGGGGGCGGGCGCTTCTTCGCATGGGGGATTCATGTCGTATGTCCGTGTCAAAAAACGCTGGTCACAGGCGGTTTGTGCGGCGGGGGTGGCCGCAGCGGTTACCGCGTGGGGGATGGCTCCCGCGGTGGCGGCGCCGGGGGTGTTGTCGCAGTTGGTGGCGCTGACGGAGTCGACGCAGCCGGTTCTGACGGCGAAGACCGCGGCCGGCAGCGGCCAGGTCACGGTCAAGTTCTACGCCGGAACCTACGCCGCCGGCGGCGCGAACGATCTCGTCGACGGCGCCGCGGTCACGGTCAACGCCGGCGAGGTGGCCCGGCTGAAACTGCCGGACCCGATCCGGATCGGCACCCAGTTCGACTGGCAGGCCCAGGCCTGTCAGGGCAGTGACTGCACCGCGCTCACCACCCGCCAGTCCACCAGGGTCAGCCCGATGACCGGCGCGGGCCAACGGCCGGGCGCCACCAGGCTGAAGTTCGCCGCGGGCGACCATGCCGGAGCCCAGGTCGACGTCGGCACCGGCAACCTCCTCGTCACCACGAGCGACCTCACGCTGCCCGGCATCAACGGCGACACCGGTCTCGGCGTCGCGTACAACAGCGCGGCCATCGGTACGGACGCGACCGGCGCGAGCGCCAAGGCCGGCTACGGGTGGAGGCTGACCCCGTACGACGTCGCCCTCAAGGTTCACGAGGAAGGCTCGGTCACCTTCTACGGGCAGGGCGGGACGACCTGGCTGTTCACCAACTCCGCCTCCGGCCTCACCGCCTCGGCCGGCGCGAAGGCGAAGCTCGTCAAGAACGGCGACGGCACCTACACGCTCAGCGCCAACGACAGTTCGGGCAAGCAGGACTTCGACTCGGCCGGGAAGCTGACGAAGACCACCGACCGCAACGGCAACGTCACCACCCTCACCTACAACGGTGACCTGCCGACAACGATCGTCTCCACCCGCGGTACCCAGACCCAGAAGACGGCCGTATACGCGTCGGCGTCCGGGCACGTGACGACGCTGACGCAGACCGGCCAGGACGGCAAGAAGCGCACCGTCACCTACAGCGTGAACGGAGCCGGCGACCTGACCTCGATCAAGGACTCCCTCGGCCGCACGACCACGTTCGGGTACTCCGGGCACAAGCTGACGTCGATCACCAACCCAGGTGGCGGCGTGACCCGATTCGACTACGGGTCGATCGGCGTCACCTCCATCACGCAGGAGAACAAGGCCCCGGGCTCCCCGGGCGACTCCGTCACCCGCCTCTCCTACGCGGACCCCGCCAAGACGGTGGTGGCCTCGCCGAACACCGACCAGGCGCAGGCGATCACCGCGGTCCCGCACACCACGTACGAGTTGACCGACGACAAGTCGGGCCGGGTCAAGAAGGCCGTCGACGCCGAGGGCCGCGAGCAGGCCAAGACGTACACGGCGAACTTCGACACCGCCACCGCCACCGACGGCGCCGGAACCGGAGCGGGTACGACGACGAACACCTTCGGCGCCAATACCGGTGAGTCCCTCACGAAGTCCGAATCCCCGAGCGGGGCGTCGTTCTCGTCGACCTACGGCAATACGGCGGCCGGGTCGAAGTACCTGCCCTCCGAGTCGACGGACGCCCAGTCGAACAAGTCGACCTACACCTACAACGGGGCCGGCAACCTCACCGAGGCGACCGACGCGAACGCCTCCACCGCGAAGGTCGACTACAACACCGACGGCACGGTCAAGACCTCGACCGACCCCGGCAACACCACCAGCACCACCTACAACTACGACAGCGCCACCCGGCAGGCCACCTCGGTGGACCCGGCCGGCGGCTCGCTGAAGGTGAAGTCGTACACCTACGACACCTTCGGCCGCCTGGCCATCGCCAAGGACGGCCGCGGCATCACGCGGACCTTCACCTACGACCACGCGGACCGCATCGAGAAGGTCGACTTCTCCGACGCCACCCCCGACGTCGCCTACACCTACGACCCGTTCGGCCGGGTCCAGACCCGCACGGACGCGTCCGGCACCACCACCTACGGCTACGACGACCTGGGCAAGCTGACGTCCCGCACCGCGACCTCCGGCGGCGGCACCCTCACCTACGGCTACGACAAGAACGGCAACCAGACCGCCCTCACCGACGCCCGCGGCACCACCGCCTACGCCTACGACGCGGCGAACAAGCTCACCCAGGTGACCACCAACGCCCCGTCCATCTCTACGAAGATCGGCTTCACCTACGACAGCCGGGGCCGGCGCACCGACACCTACTACGGCACGAACGACTCGCGCACCATCTTCAAGGCCCGAGTCCACCAGGACTACGACACCTCGGGTCGCGCCAGCCGTGTCTGGGCCGACCAGGGCCCGGCGACCGCGCCGACCCGGCAGTTCGACACGTCCTACTGCCGTGCCGTCGGCACCCCCGGCACCTGCTCCACCGCGAAGGGTGACGACCGGAGTCTGCTCCAGTGGAGTAAGGACAACCTTTCGGGCAAGACGACGAGCTACGGCTACGACACGGCCAACCGGCTGACGCAGGTCGCGACTTCGGGGGGTGGCAAGACGTACACCTACACCTACGACGCCCGCGGCAACCGCAAGTCGTCCTCCGACGGCACCACCACCCAGACCCTGGCCTACGACGCCGCGAACCAGATCACCACCCCCGGCTACACCTACGACGGCCAGGGCAACCTCACCACCACGCCTTCGCTGTCGGCGGTCACCTTCGACGCCGCCGGCCGGATGGCCACCGCGAAGACCGGTAACGGCACCGGCAGCTACACCTACGCCGGCACCACCGCCAACGAGCTCGTCCACCAGACCACCGACACGGGCGAGAGCGTGGACTACGTCCACGGCCGCACCGACCAGTACGGCGTCCCCGTCATCGAGCAGGTCAAGCTCTCCACCGGAACCGCCTACATCGAGCACGACCCCACCACCGGCCAGCCCCTCGCCCTGCGCACCACCAACGGCTACGAGGCGTACTACATCATTGACGGCCTCGGCAGCCCGGTGCAGTTCATCAACCAGTCCACCGTCCAGTCCGGCGTCTACTCCTACGACCCCTACGGCGCCGCGCAGACCGAGAAGTCCGGCACCGCCGCCACCGAAAACCCCTACCGCTTCGTCGGCGGCACCTACGACCGCACCACCGGCTACCTCAAGTACGGCCAGCGCTGGTACGACCCCACCACCGGCCGCTTCACCACCCAGGACGCGATGACGTTCCTCGCTGACCCCGCCCAGGGCAATCGCTACGCGTACGCAGGCGCAGACCCCATCAACAACATCGACCCCACTGGCAGGTCCTGGTTCGGGTCCGCCGTGAAGGGTGTCTCAAAGGGCAGCCCGTGGCTCGGAGTCGCCTGCTATGCCTCAAACTCGCTGACGGACGGCGGTCCGGAAGACGGCACCCTAGAGGCGGAACTGTCCGACCTGAACGACTGCTTCAACCCCTTCTCCGACTTCATCGGCGACTAGGCGGGACGAATGACAGGTAGCGATCCAGGCAGAAGAGCAGTCACATGCCTCGGAGTCCTTGTGGCAGTCCTCGCGGCTGCATGGATTTTCCTCATCATTCTCCGCACGGCATCGGCAGGGGAGCTTTGGGAGACGCCGGAGAAAATACTGCGCCTGGCCACCGGCCTGGGATTCTTCTCCTACCTGGCAGCAAAGAGCGGCCTGCGCAAAAAATCCAACCTCCCCTGAAGTGGATTCTAAATACCATTTCAGGAGGGACGGTAAAGGCAATGCATTCGGTGCGCAAGAATCCGAGAGGCGGACCTAGGAGTGACCGTGAAATACGCAAAAATTGCATTCTTCGTTCTGGCCCTGGGGATCGCAGCCTTCTACGGCTGGTACATAGCTGATTAGAAGCCCGCCGGTCGCTGCCGTCACTCCGGTTCGCCGATCATCCCCTGGGCCGCTGGTCCTACGCAGGGTCACAGACTCCTGCCACCTCCCCACTCGGAGGTGGCAGGAGTCTTTGCGTGTTCCTACTTCAAGGACGCGTGCCCTAGAGAGATGACCGACGAGGTCGGCGACGTCACCGTGACGACCGAAACCGGCCCGGACGGCACCGCCCATGTACGGATCCAGTACACCGGCTCGGAGGAGTGGCACCCGCACAGGCAGCCCCACCCCATGCCACCCGGCGGCCTCGCCGCACTCCACGAGCTCGTCGTCGAGGCCGTGAAGGCCGGGGCCGGGGCCGAAGTCCCGGGCGGGTCGTAGGGCCTCCAGGTAGACGGGCTGTCAACGGACCCTTTTGCGGGGGCCCGCCGGTCCCGGCGCAAAAGGCCAGGTCTAAGCTCCAGGCACTCGATTCCGCGTTCCGGAGGGGGGCCGCCCCGGCGGACCTGCGCGAACACGGATGTTTCGTACGTATTCAGGGGATTCTGTGAGATTTTCCGTTCCGCGCGCGGTCCGTGGTTCGCTCGTCGCCACCGCCACGGTGCTCGCCACCACCGCCGGCCTGCTCGCTACCGCCTCGTCCGCCGATGCGGCGAGCGGGTACAAGCGCTGCGCCCAGGGGCAGGTCTGCGTGTTCAGCGGGTCGTTCGGCACCGGCTCCATGATGGTCGTCACCAAGAGCCTGCCCAGCCTCGGCGCCTGGGATGACCGCATCAGCTCGATCGCCAACTACGGCCCGAAAACGGTGTGCTTGAGCGGCGAACCGGACTACGACGGATGGGACGTCAGGTCGTACCCCGACGAAGAGGTGTCCCTGGCCGAGCGCGACCGCCCGGATCTCGACAACAACATCAGCTCGATCGAGCTCCTGCCGCCAGGGCAGGAAGACGATTGCGGTATGTCCTACTACCCTTCGTTCTGGCATGACCAGAAGCCGCGGGTGCGTCCCTTCTCCACGGCCCCCGAGAAGGCATTCGGCGACCTCAGCGGTGACGACCGCGCCGACCTGCTCACCCGCAACCGCTACAGCGAGGTCTGGTACTGGGGCCCCGTACATGAGTGGTACCTGACCGACACGTACGAACGCATTCGCACCGGCTGGACCGGCATGAACCAGATGCTGCGCCACGGCGACTACGACGGAGACGGAAACGAGGACGTGTTCGCCCGGGACACCTACGGCGTCCTGTGGTTCTACCCCGGCACCGGTTTCGGCACCAGCAAGCGCCTCGGTACGCGTGTCCAGGTCCCCGGCATGTGGAACGGAATGCGTGACATGGCTGCGGCCGGAGACCTGAACGGTGACGGCAAGCGGGACCTGCTCGCGGTCGACGCGGCCGGTGTGCTGTGGTCGTACCCGGGCAACGGGAAGGGCTCGTTCGGGACGCGCAAGAACCTCGGTGGCGGCTGGGGCGTGATGAACGAGCTGGTCGGTGCCGGTGACATGAACTCCGATCACCGCTCCGACCTCGTGGCGCGGGACACGAGTGGCCGGCTGTGGCTCTACCCGGGCAACGGCCGCGGCGGCTTCGGCGACCGGCGCCTGATCGGCACCGGGGGCTGGAACAACTTCAAGGAACTGACCGGGATCGGCGACTACAACGGCGACGGACACCCCGACCTGCTGGCACACAAGCACCAGGACAACTCTGTACGCATGTATCCCGGGTCGGGTGCAGCGGACGGCCACCTCGGCCGCTCGGTGACCGTCATCGACACCTCAGACGAGCATCTCCTCTTCTGAGCCCCGGCCGCCCCTCTACCCGGTCCCACGACCACCGTTCAGAACGGCTGGATTCGCGTGCCTGGCGCTCCGGCGCCGGGTCGTGGACGGCGGAGCGGCGTAAGGAGTTCGCGAACGATCTGACCCGCCCCCAGCTGCTTGCGGTGTCGGCGGCGACGAACCGTGCCAAGGGCGACCAGGGCCCCGAGGACTGGCAGCCCCCGGCCAAGGGCTACTGGTGCACCTACGCCACGGCGTGGACGAACGTGAAGTCCGCCTACCAGCTCACGGTGACCGAGGGCGAGAGGAAGAAGCTGACCGAGATGCTGGGAACGTGCTCATGGCTGACCACCAGCCCGACAGCACCCCGCAGCCCGACCACGGTCCCGTTCTCGACTGGGCAGCTGCGTTGACCGACCACCTGAAGGCTGGTCCCGGCGGGGCGATGGCGGATGAGGTCGCTGTGATCACCGGCGACGTCACGCTGACATCCGAGGCCGGCCCGGACGGCGCGACCCAGGTGCGGATCCAGTACACGGGCGCGGAGGAGCGATACACCCTCACCGGCAGCCCGCACCGCTCCCGCCCAGCGGCCCGGCCGCCTTCCATAAACGTCGTCGAGGCCGTGAAAGCCGGAGGTGCCGCTGAGGTCCCCGCAACCACTTCGTGAAAACCCGCCTGCCACGCAGCCGGGTTGCGGCATCGTCGTGGTCAGGCTCGGGGCAGCGCCGAAGTCCCCGGCGCCACCGCGTGAGCGGCTGGCCGCGGCATCGAGCGCTCCAGGTTCCACCCGCCCTGCGTCCACAGACCCAGGGCCGTCTGTAAGTAACAGGAGCGCCGGCTCACCACTGCTGCCCTGCACCCGGATCCGCCAGGTGCAGGGCAGCGCGTCGATTCGGCGCTGGGGACGGCGAGGGGGTGGGCGGGTGCGGGTGCGGCGCTCGTCACGCTCGTGCTGACAGGCGTTGCAGACACCGCCCCGCGCCGTGACGCAGGCCGCCAGGCTGCCAGGCCGCACGAGTGCGCCCTCGCCGGCCGGGCGGCGCGATGGCCATTCAGCTCGCGAAGCCCCAGGCCTGCAGTCCGGTGGGGCGGGCACCTCTGGCCAATGCATCACCCTGAAATCGGCTTCAGCAACCTTCAGGGACGGTTCAGGTGGGCCCCCGAGAGTGGAGCCATCGCCGCCCGCCGGGATCAGACCGGTGGGACCGAACCTCGGGAGACCCGATGAACCGCCGCCACCGCAGCCTGATCGCCACCGCGCTCACCACGGGCGCTTTGGCCCTCACCCTCACGGCCTGCTCCGAGGGCGCCGACGCCGGCGTCGAGCGGGCCCGCTCGACGGCCGCCGATGCGGCCCCGGCGGGGGCTGCCGCAGAGAAGAAGACACCTCAGGGGCCGGTTGAACGGGGCGGACCGAAGACAGCGCGCGCCGTGGCCACGGAGACGGCCGAGGGCTCGGTGACGGGCGGGAAGGTGACCAGCGTCGCGCTGGAGAGCGGCAACGGTACCCAGGTCTGGAAGGTCGACGTGATGACGGATGAGCCGCGCGTGCACCACGTGAACGTGGACGCGGCCACCGGCGCCCTGCTCGGCAACCGGAGCGACCGGATGCCCGAGCGGTCCCGCCAGTACCTGGAGATCCCGCTCGCCAAGCTGGCCGCCGCGAGCGTGGACCGCGAGAGCGCCGCAGCGACCGCGCTGCAGAGGGCCGGTGCGGGCTTCGTGTCCCGCATCTCCATCCAGGGCACCGAGTCCGCGCCGCGCTGGCAGGTACGGGTCACCGATGGCACGGTCGGCCACGAGATCGACGTCGATGCGAAGAACGGCACGGTCGCGCAGTACAAGAAGGGAGAGGCCCGCTCTTCCTCCGCCGAGGTCGACGACCAGGACAGCGGTGACCGCCGCCGGCCGTCGGAGCAGGAGATCCGCGAGCGGTCCGGCAATTTCGGACGTGACCACTACGACTGGTCTCAGCACGTCCCGCGCTGATCCGGCGGCCGCACGGCCGCCTCCGCTTACCGGCATGAATAGGTAGGATCCGGTCAATGAGCAGCATATTGATCGTTGAGGACGAGGTCTCCCTCGCTTCCGTGCTCCGGCGCGGCTTCGAGGCGGAGGGGCTCCGCGTGGACGTCGCACACAACGGCACCGAAGGCCTGCGACTGGCCCTCGCCGGGGAGTACGACGCGATCGTCCTCGACGTCATGTTGCCCGGTCTCGACGGCCACCGGATCTGCCGGACCGTCCGGGCCGCGGGCCTGTGGACGCCGATCCTCATGCTGACCGCGAAGGACAGCGAGTACGACGAGGCCGAGGGCCTGGACACAGGTGCCGACGACTACCTCACCAAACCGTTCTCCTACCTGGTGCTCCAGGCCCGACTCCGCGCACTGCTGCGGCGCGGCGCGGCCGCGCGGCCACCTGTGGTGACCGTGGGCGACCTCGTGCTGGAGCCCGGGAGCAAGCGCTGCGTCCGGGCCGGGAGCGAGGTGCCCCTCACCGCCAAGGAGTTCGACCTGCTGCTCGTCCTGGCCCGCCGGCCCGGGGTGGCGGTATCGAAGGGGGCGCTGCTGGAGGAGGTCTGGGACCTGCCCGCCGACAGCGATCCGAACGTGGTCGAGGTCCACGTGAGCGCACTGCGCCGCAAGCTCGACCAGCCGTTCCCCGACCGGCTCGTGCACACCGCCCGCGGAATCGGCTACCGGCTGGTGGCGCCCGCCACGGCTTCCGGTAGGCCGTGATCCGGCTGCCGCTCGGGTCGGTCCGGGTCACGACCACGCTGGGCGCCGTCGCAGTGGTGACCGTGGCCCTCCTGACGGCCTGCGCCGGACTGCTCGGTGTGATCCGGCACGGGCTGGTCGGCTCCGCCGAGCGGACCGCGCTGGCCCGCGCCCACGCCGTGGCCGGGGTTACCGGCCAGGGGCGGCTGGTGGAGAGGCTTGCCGTACCCGACGGGGAGGACAGCCTGCTCCAGGTGGTCACCGACGACGGTCGGGTACTGGCAGCGAGCGACAACCTCGCGGGCCGCGGCCCGGTGGCGTCCTTCGAGCCCGCCCCCGGTCACGATTCGGCCGCGCGCGGACTGAACCTCGCCCTGCGGCCCGACCCGCGCGACCATCCCTTCCGGGTCGTCGCGGTACGGGCCAAGGGAAAGGACGGCGGTGAAGTGACGGTCTACGCGGGGACGAGCCTGGAAACGGCCGAGTACACCCAGCGGCTGATCCTCACCGCCATGGCCCCGGGCATCCCGCTGCTGGTGCTGCTGGTCGCGGCCGTGACCTGGCGATCGACCGGACGGGCCCTGCGGCCGGTGGAGGCGATCCGGGCCGAGGTCGCCGAGATCACCGAGCGCGACCTGGGGCGCCGGGTCCCGGTTCCCGATTCGCGGGACGAGGTGGCCCGCCTGTCACTAACGATGAACGCGACGCTGGACCGCCTCGAGGAGTCGATGGACCGCCAGCGCCGGTTCGTCGCGGACGCCTCACACGAGCTGCGCAATCCGATCGCCGCCCTGCGCGCCCACGTGGAGGTCGCGATCGCGCATCCGCAGCTGTTGCACGGGGAGGAACTGCTCGACGACGTCGTACGGGTGCAGCAACTCGCCGACGACCTGCTGCTGCTGGCCCGGCTGGACACGGGGCAGGCGCCGGAGCGGGCCGCGCTCGACCTGGCCACGACCGTCCGGGAGACAGTGGCCCGCCGGCCGCGGGGACGGGTCCCGGTGACGGTGTCGGCCGATGTCGCGGCACCAGTGCACGGTAACCGCGGACAGCTGACCCGCGTACTCGACAACCTGCTCGACAACGCTCAGCGGCACGCGCGCACCGCGATCACGGTGACCGTGTCCACAGGCGACGGGACGGTCGACCTGGAGGTCCGGGACGACGGGGCCGGGGTCCCGGAAGCCGAGCGGGAGCGGATCTTCACCCGGTTCACCCGGCTCGACGCCTCGCGCAGCCGGGACGCGGGCGGGACCGGGCTGGGACTCGCGATCGCCCGGGACATCGCCACGGCGCACGGCGGGACGCTGACGGTACCCGCCGGCCCGGGGGGCCGCTTCCTTCTCCGCCTTCCGGCCGATTCCCCGGCATGATCCCGCCTGCCCGTCATCTTCGCCGTCCACGAGAGGCGCAGTGCCGCGATTGGCTCGCCGAACCCCTTGTCCAGGATCCGGCGCGGGACTCGCACCGGCACCTGCGGTCGGTGTCGGCGCCAGGCGAGGACCGGGCCAGCCGACCTGCCTCGGCCGCGCATACCGACGCCCCGCTCGTCCAAGGGCGAAAACGGGTTGATGGCCGGGCCGGCCGGCGAGCCGCTGGTGCTGTGGGGGAGTAGGGGAAGCGTAACGGTGGTTTCCGGTTGCCATGACCTGCTCGGCTGAGTTGCAGATCATGGTGAGAGGCGGCTGTCCGCGCAGTGACTGGTGTATCCGGGCCTGGCAGTGTGAGGGGCCGAGCCGTGCGTTCTGATGAGGGGGCCCGTGAACCGTGGACGTTGAAATTCCGGTACTCATACGCGAGGTAGCTGCCGGGCTCGGTGAGGGTGCCCCTTCGCGCTGAAGGTCTTGGCCGGCCAGTTGTCCGAGGATCCTGACATGGGTGTGCCCTCGGCGTTGCCGGGCATCTTCGAGGCGGGTATCGACGGGGACACGTTCGAGGTTGTGCGGCGCGCCCTGTTCCTCCTCGACCTCCGCCTCGCCACCCACCCCTACTGGGCCCCGCCCACCCAGTTGCGGACCGGCGCCGCCGAGCTGCGCCGCACTGCCCGCACCGCCCGCACCCAGACCCTCACCCCCACGGCACGGAGCGCAGCATGAGCGAGCAGACCCCACCGCCACCCGCCCGCGCCCGGCGACCGTAGCCCTGCACGGCCGACTTGGCTCCGCCGAGATGTTCCCACCCGGTCGCGGCGTCGGGCGGCGGGGGCCGTGCTGACGGCCCCCGCTTCCGCCTGTCCGCCGCCGGTTCGCGATCCCCCGCAGGGGTGAGTCTTCCCCTCGCGTACGTGCAGGCGGCCTAGAAACAAGCTGAGTATCTGTACTCAGGACCTTGGCTTGTTGCTCTGGAAGGCTGCTGCCCATGTCTAAGGCTTATAGCGTTCTTGGCAGCGGGTTAGCAGGTGCTGTGACCGGGTGGATGGGGCTGACACTTTGGCAATGGGCCGATACCGCCGATGCCCGTGCCTGTGAAGAAAGCACGTCGATCTGCTTCACCGCCTTCCCGCTCATTGCCCTCGGGCTGTGGGTGTTCCTGGCCGTCCTCATGTTCGCGGTCGCTTTGGGCCTGCTGGGCGTGCGACCGTTGAAGGTGACGGCCCCGGCATGTGTGGCGCTGCAGTTGTACGCGATTTTCCTCCTCCCCCTCCTCGGGGATGACCCGCCGCAGCCTTCAGTCATAACTTTGACCGTGCTGGCGCTTGTCCCGGTGCTCGTTGCTGCCTGTACGGTTCCTGCTTGGCGGCGCGCCGCTCTGGTGGCAACCAGCGTGCTGTTGGCGGCGTCCTTCGTGGTCGTCGGCCGCCTGTGAGGCTTTCTGCGAGCGGCCGTGAGCCTGCGCAGGATTCGAGACGAGTCGCTGTCTGATCTGTAGGTTTGTGACCTTCCGGTAGGCGTGAAGCCGATGTCTGCTGAAGTGCGACGACGAAGCGGGGGAGGATGCGGTACGCAAGCTGATGGCCCGCTCCGGAGATTGGAGCCCGTACCGCTGACCAGCTCGGCCGACCGAGGGGACTCTTCGTGTGGGGTGGGAAGGATGAGGGCATGTTGCTTGGTGAACTTCTGCGTCCTGTCTCCTGTGCTTTCGGTGGTGCTGCCGGCGGGCAGAGCGATACCCGCACGGTGTGTGTTTCGCAGGGCCGGATGCTGGTGACCAGGCATGCGGAGGCGTGTCCTCATCCGGCGGCGGACCGGATCCTGGCCGAGGGGCAGAAGCCGCGCGACATCGGGTACGGCAGCTTCTGATGGCCGCTCAGCCCGTAGGCCGCACCCCGAGGACGAAGTCATACGTGTTCTTGGGGTGCGCTCTTCCCCTCCTGCTCCTCCTCGGCCTCGCCTCCGTTTTCTTCTGGCAGCTCTCCGAACACGTTGGCCCACAGTTCGCCAACTCGAAAGGGGATCCCAAACGGGAGTCGCTTACCCCGGCCGAACGCGAGCTCGCCGGGCCCCGCAGGGCAGCCATGGAGCTGCTGGCCAAGGAACTTCAGGGGGAGTCCGGTCTGACCGAGGAGCGGCTCCTCAGCCGGACGCGGGCAGCCCTTGCACCGCCCGCGTTGGCGCGGCTCGACGTCAGGGCGGCGAGCGGCGCCCATCCTGCCAGGATCGGGCTGAGTGAAGGCCGGGCCTGCATCAACGCCACGATCTATCCGGGGGAGGCGGGAGCCGTCGCCGAAGGACACAACCCTGACGGATCCTGCCTACCGCAGGACGGGTGATCGTCCGGCGGGCAGGGTGGAACGACGATGGGGGCAGATCCTGGCTCCCGAAAGCCGCTTCGATGGTTGGGCTGGGTTGCCCGAGGGTTGCGGACATCGCTGCGCAGGAGTCGCCGATTGTCGGGCGGACACGGGGGAGGACCGTCGCCCGGTTCGGGGATGGCCCTCTCTCCCCGCAGGGCAGCCCATGTACGTGAGGTGCCGCAGGATGATCAGGTACTCATCCTCGTTGACCTCGATCGGGGCGAGGAGGCCGCCGAGGACGATCATGCGGATCTCAGGCTGGTCTGGCATCGGGGTTTCGTACGGCCCGGTTTCGCCCAGACCCGATGGCGCGCGGTCAACGCGCCTCACCTGGTCGCCCTGGTCCGCGCCGGCGCCCGCTTCGAGAAGGGAGTCCTCGTCGAGCGCGAGGAAGTCTCAGCAGCCTGAGCTACGTCGTGATCAGAAGATTTGACAACTGCACGTTCATGGCCGGCCTCATACGGATGCTCGACCGCGCCCGAGCAGTCCGCTCACCTCGCCGGCGAGGGCGACCGAGGCATCGATCTCTACCTTGCGGATCGACACGCTCTCCACGAGGAAGCCGAACGGCATGCCGAGCCTGCGGCAGAAGGCGGCCAGGTCAATGGCGTTGGCCAAGCAGTGCTCGTACGACTCGGCCAGGGTGTCCTCGGCGTGGAGCAGCGAGTTCTCAATCCAGCGTGGCACGTCGACTCCGAGCCATTTGAGGAACGTCAGCGTCTTCACCGAGCCGCATACCGAGAGCGTGAACAGGACGGGCTTTGGTGCGAGCCCCCGGTCGCGGCAGGCGTAGTAGTAGTCAGAGACCATGCTCTTCACCGCGTCGGCGTTGTAGACGACCTGCGAGATGAAGAACGTGCATCCCGCTTCCTGCTTCGCGAGCAGCCGCAGGTGCTCGTCGGGCCGCTCGGTGATGGCGACGCCGCCGAGCAGCAGGTCCGGGCGGACATCACGGCGCAGGGCCTGCGCCTCGGACAGGCGGGTGCGCACCGCCTTGTCTTTCGAGGCCGCACCGACGAAGACGCTGAGCACGCGGTCCGTGTCGGCCGTCTGCAGCCAAGTCCGCAGTTCCGCCTCGGGGTACTTGCCGACGCACCGGTAGATAACCGCGGGGCGGTTCCACTCGGCGAGGTATTCCGCGTGGTAGGTGGCGGGGTCCATGGTCGGCAGGTACGGAAACGGTCGCTCCGCAGGATTGCGGTCGCTCTCGTCGTCGATGTCGTAGAGCGCCAGACCGTCAAGGTCGAGGAGGTCCAACCGTGCCAACGTGGCTGCGGTGATCTCCTGGATCCGCTCCGGAGTGGTGCTCAGACGCGGCGGCGTGATGCCGAACAGCAGGATGCCGCTCTCGGCGTCGGTCACCAGCGTCCGGAGAGCTGTGCTGTCTCTGAGGTCCATCATGTCGCGGAAGCTACCAGCTCATTCACCAGGCAGCAGGCGAACGTCACTCTGTGAGACCGGACTCGGCCGCTCTCGCCCGAGGGAACCATGAAAAGGCTCCGGTGGAACGACCGCGCTCATCAGATCCACAGGATTTGACAATAACTCCAGTCAGGCGTCCCTCACTCTCTACAAGCCCGCCCTGGAGTCAGGCGCACAAGCCGCCCCCGGGCGACGCGTCTGATTACGGCACGCATCATCCCAGCTCGGGAGTCTCTCAGATCAGGCTGCCAACCGGCGGTAGCAGATCAGGGCCGCGGCTATGCCGGCGAACGCCAGGAAGTGCTCAGCCTTGCGCTCGTAGCGACGATGTGGACGCAGAGAGCCAGGCCCTACCGTCCGCTCCACAGTCCGACGGTGGCGGCCAAGGCGCTGGCCGCCGCCGCCCACCCACCCCCGCGCCCGACCCGAACCGGCTACCCCCGGCCGATCCCGGCAAGCCGGGCCGGGCCCCGGCCCTCCGGACCCGGACGCGGGGGGAGTGTGATGTGGACAGCCCCCGGATCCCGCTGCAGTACGAGCGAGCCGTCCTCGCCGGTGCGATGGTGCGATGGTGCGGGAGAGGCTGCGCACCCCTGCCGTGCGGGGCCGGGCGTACGACGTCACCGCGCACCAGCCGGCCGCGATGCCCGAGCAACTGCTCGCGCTGCCGGAGACCTCACGGCCGAGCGGCTGCGCCATCTTCAGGACGTGTTCAAGAGGGCGGCCGACGACTCCCACACCCGCGCGGCACGCTACGCCGAACCGGACGGCGTCGACGCAGCGCACTGGGTGCGCCAGGACGACCAGCAAGCGCACCACCCACCGCCGCCGGGACCGCACTGCGGCCGGGAGGTTGGCCACTGAGTGGACCCGATGCCGTGGAGCGGGTGCGGTGGTGCGCATCGACGATGCCGAGCACTCTCCGTGCGGATGCTCGGCATCGTCCCGAGGCGGGCAACCAAAGGCGCAGTCACAGCCGTGGCCGTGAGTCGGTTGCTGCCGACATCACATGTTTCGTCCAGGTGAGCGGTCCGGGGTGCTCGTTCCAGTCGGCGAGCCGGGCCTGGTGGCCGACGCGTCAGAGGGTCCCGGACGCCCGGGCCAGATAGATCCCGACGATGGCTCCGGCCACGGCGAGCACCACAAGCCACGAGCTTGAGCCGGTGTGGCGGCCCCGCCGGGGAGTACGCCGGCCACGGCCCGGCGGGGGAGCGGTGGTTGCGTCGACCGACGCCTCCGCGAGCAGCCGACGGCACACCGTGGCCAGCTCCGCCGGCCCTGCGGACAGGCTCGCGACGGCCTCGGCGCGTGCGGGGGCCGTCGTACCGCCCTCCAGGATCCGGCCGACCCGCACCCGGACCTCACCCGGTCCGCCGGCGGGCGCCAAGCTGATCCATCGCCGCACGTGCTCGCCGCGGATGACGACCCCGCCCTCACGGTCCCGGTACACGGTGTGCTCCCGCCACAGCACCCCCGCCAACTCCGATGCGATTCCCCGCAAATGCACGCTCATCCCAACCCCCACCGCCGACCCACCCTGTCCGATCGAACAACCGAACAGCGGATCCTAACCGCCCACACTGACATCGCCGTATCGAGGACCTGTGCTCAAGAAGAGCCGGGGCCACAGGACGGCGCCGCCCGGTCACTCCGTGCTGCTTGCCGTGGTTCGGCTCGCGCCGGGGATGCGCGCGGACGGCCGCGCGACTGCTCACCGACCACACCAGTGGTACGCAGCACGGTGCGCGCCACCTCCGGATGGTGCGCACCGACCGGACCGTGGTGGGCACCCGCGCACCGGGTGCGCGGTAGTGAGGTTACTGGTGCGTTACGGCCAGCGCTGGTACGACCCCACCACCGGCCGATTCACCACCCAAGCCCCCCGTCTTCCTCGCCGACCCGCCCAGGGCAACCGCTACGCCTACGCCGGCCCCGTGGACGATTGCGTGATCACCGCCAGGTGCTCGAGGGCAGCGTGTTCAAGTTCCGTACCGTTGTGCCCTGGTGGGACCTGCCCGAGAGGTTCGGGCCGTAGCAGACCGTCCGCGGAGGCTTCGCCCGCTGGGCCACCGACGGCACCTTCGACCGGCTCCTGGCCGCTGCCCAGACCGTGGGTGAAGTGGACTGACTCGTCGCGATCGATTCCACGATCATGCGGGCCCACCAGCACACCGCCGCCAAAGGGGGCTCGACGAACGAGTCCTCGGACGCTCCCGCGCGGGGCTGACCAGCAAGATTCACCTTGCCTGCGACGGACGCGGCCGGCCCCTGGCCTTCGTGGTGACCGCGGGCACCCGCAACGACTGCACCCAGGCCGAGACTGTCATCGGCCTCATCCGTGTCGCCAAGGGCGGGCCGGGACGGCCCCGGGTTAGGCCCGAGCGGGTCATCGCGGACAAGGGCTACTCCTCCCGGAGCTTCCGCGCCTACCTCCGAGGGGCGCGGCATCAAGGCCACGATCCCGGAACGGGTCGACCAACTCGCGGGCCGGGCCCGGTGCCGCGAGCCGGCATGCCGTTTCGACAAGACTGTCCACCGGCGACGCAACGTCGTCGAACGCCGCTTTCACCGGCTCAAGCAATGGCGAGGCGTCGCCACCCGCCGACAAGCACCCCGCCCGCTACCAGGCCGCGATCACCCTCGCCAGCACCCTCATCTGGCTCGACACATGATCGGCAAGACACCCCCTGGTGCCCGACGGCGGTGTCGAGGGCGCTGCCGTGCCCCAAGGCGGCCAGAGATCCGTGCAGCTCGAAGCAGGCCCGCGTGGCGGCGAAGAGCTAGCGTCGGCGGTGTCCTAGTGCTGTGACTCGGAACTCTCGTTGATGCGGGCCCATTCCGCGTCGGTCGCCGGCGCCTTCGCCGCCGCCGCCGCGGTGTCGAGGTCCGCGCGGACGACCTCCCTTGTGAGGGGCCCGGCGCCCTCCGGCCGGGGGACACTGCGACGGCCCCGGTTCCCGCCTCCGTGCCTCCGCAGCCCGCCGTGGCGAGCGCGATGACCGCCGCCATCACAGCAGCCCACTTCGTCCAACTCATCGCCCCACCCCAGGTCAGGGGGGGGCTACTCGCCCCCATGTTCGGCGGAGTAGCCTGTCACGGGGATCCGCCGGAACACCTCCCGGGCCCTCCGGTGGCAGCGCGGGTCAGCGAGGCCGGAACGGTGACCCGAGCGGCCCGCTGAAACAGGTCCGCCGCTGCCACCCAGGCCTCCTCGAGGCCGGGCACTCGTCTCACGGGTGACAGTCGGGCAGCCATTTCCCTTCCGGGCCCGACGAAACGATTGGCCTCGCCTGGGGGTGTCCTAGCGTGGACAAGATGCAACGTCCCCTCGCCGCGTTATGTGCCGCCGCCGCCCTGTTGCTTGGCGCCCCGCCGGCGGTCGCTCCACCGAGAGCAGGGCCGCTCGCGGACTCGGCCACGACCGTGAATGACCTCAACGTCTCCGACTTCTCCAGCAAGACGGACAAGAAGGCCGGGCATTGGACACAGGACACGGGAACCGCAGCGACCGACAAGATCACCCTGAATGTGACCCTGATCGCCGGAAACAGCGCCGAGATGCGGCGCAACGTCCTCGTCCACGAACTGGAACATGCTCACGGCTTCTGCCACAAATCCGACGGCGGGAAGTCGGCCGTGCAGTCCGTGATGTGGGCAAACGCGTCAGCGCACGGGGTCCCGACCGAGGTCGACAAGGCGAACTACCGAAAGCTGTGGGGCTCATGAAGAAGATGCTGCTGATCGTGCCGGTCGCTGCCACCGTACTCCTCGGAGGTGGCGGCTGGTACGTATGGGACTCGTCTTCGCCGGAATACGTGGAGAGCCTGTGTGACGCGCCGTACGGCACAGACGCGGAGGTTGCCGCCTCCGCGCAGGGCATCGCTGTAGTCGAAGCGATCGGCCCCGCCGGGCCCGTCTCACTGGAGGGGGTCTCGGACGCCGAGGCGCGGAAGTTCGTGACCACGCCGGTGCGCGTCCTGGAGGTGGTGAAGGAGCGGTGGGCGCCTGCCGTGGCGATCACCCAGCGTGTACAGGCCGGCGGGGTCCCGGGGAGCTACACCCTCTCGGCCACCCCAAACCGCCAGGAGGTGTTCCTTGAGGCCGGCCGTCAGTACGTGGTGGCCATTGGCCCCGGAGACCTGACGGCCGGGCCCGGGACGAAGAACTATGGCTTCACGTTCGCCGAGGTCGTCCAGCCCGTGAAGCGTGGCGTGGCCGGCGAAGCCACCTACTGGAGGGACGTCCTCGCCCAGGCCCCGCCGACGCCGACATGCGACGACACAGGCACCGGCTGACCCGCCGCATCCGACTCACTCGCCCGTCGCACGAACGAACTCGTCCAAGTCCACCGCATCCATCCATTCATGGCATCAGCCCGCACCCCAGGTCCGCCATACGCCCGATCCCTCCATCACGAAGGCCAGGCACCAATGGCTTCTGATCACCTGGGCGTCGTGCGATGGCCTGCGCCCGTTCCGGGCCTGGCCGGACCAGCAGTTCGTCTGGACCGGGTGAGGAAAGCTCCCGTACGTCCCGGACATCGACCCGGACTGGGCTGATGGCTGATGGTGATCCGGTCTAGGCGGACCACCGGGGAACCGCCAGGAGGCCCGCGCGTGGTCTCTCCTCTGCGCCTCATCAAGTGACTGACCGCTCCGAGAAGCGAGAATGCGTACTTCTAGTGAACGAAAATCCCTTTACGGGCGAGTTGTTCGGTTTCCATTTGCCCTACGGCCTCCCGGCATGCGGCAGTAAACTTCCAGAACTCGATGTTTGTGCTGGTGGCGCGGTTGTTCGCGCCGGAGAAGTTACCGAAGAAGCTTTTGCGGAGTTCGGTAGTGATTTCCAGCTGGCCGCCGCCTTCGCCCGTAAGGGTACGGTTGCAGATGTTGTCGGGGCTTTCGCCGTTGAGGTTCCCATGGGCGTTGCCGAGGACCTGGAATCCGGCGGCGCCCAGCTGTGCGGCCAGGAGATGCCGGAAGCGGGCATTGCGTCCGCCGACGACGACTGCCTTGGGCTTGCCGGTGGGGGCGCCGGCCTGGGCGGAGGTACAGCCGTGGATGCTGAGGACGTTGGCGCTCGCGGCGACCATGGAACGGGCCGCGGTGTCGTCGCAGTGGGTGGAGGTCACGTGTAGTTCGGCGTTGCCGGAGCTGCGCAGACCTTCGAGCATCCAGTAGTCGTAGAGCGGGGTTCCAGCTGTGGTGACGGTCAGTGTGTCGGGCCGGTAGCCGGCGATGCCCAGGCAGAGTTCCGAGGTTCCCATTTCGATGCCGCCGCCGTGGATGGCCAGCACACTGGTCAGACGAGGAAGAGGAGCGCTGGCCTTCTCGTTGTCGCAGGCCTCGTGCCGTTGAGACCGGCGAGCGAAGTCCTTGCCCTCGGTCGTCTTCATGTACAGGTCCGAGTTGGAGGCGTACAGGTCCCCGCCGGCCGCGGCTGCCGAAGTCGCGGCCAGGGAAGTCGGCAACGGTCCGCCTGCTGCGGCGCCCCCGAGGGAGGAGGGAATGGTCCTGCGACTTGCATGCGGACGAGGCATCGCTGCCCTCCTTCAGTGCTGTGCGCTCCGCATCCCGGGATGCGGGCGGTGCCTAGTGTCCTGACCGTATCGGTTGGCCGGGTTGTTCAGACGGCAGCGACCGAGGGCGTCCCGTCGGGCCGTGTGGCCGGACGCTGACCGACGGGCCCCGCACCATTCCTTCGGTGCGGGGCCCGTCGGCGTATCCCACCGCACGGCCCGCCAGCCCGGGGCGAAGGTGCCTGGTTCGCTGGGCGGCGGGTGTTCCACTGCGCTTCGCGGTTGGGTGACGGGTGAGGCTTGCGGCGATCTGGTTCCTTGCGAGGCCGTGAGGCGGCCGCCCGGCAGTAACCTGCCGGGCGCCAGGATGCGGAGCCGAGCCGGTTGAGGGCTCGGCTTTGCCCCGTGCACTCGGAGCTGTCAGGAGCCCATGCCCTGACCCCCGACTCCGCCTCCGGTCCCGCGCATGAACTGGCCGCCGAGCGGCAGGTGTCCGATGCGTGGCAGCGCATCTCCGCCTGGCTAGCAGAGCACGTCCCTTGGGTGCGAGGTGTCACGGCTTCACGTACCCGTTGTGTGCGGCGCCCCCGATAGGCGGTTTGCCGGCATGCCGGCCGGTCGTACACGGCGTCCCGCCGGTGCCCGTGGCCCAGGGCGAAGCGACGGCGGGAGACGGGGCAGCGTACGGCGCGAGCAGACGAAGACTATGTCGCCGATTGAGGCCCGCATTCGGGAGCGGCACGCGACCATGCATGCCCGGCTCGCCCAGGGACATGGGATCCGGGACGGATCCCTGCGGGTCGGTCCGCCTGAGATGTCGAGTTCTGCCACGCATCCACGCATCCACGCATCTACGCATCTACGCATCTACGCATCCGCGCATCCGCGCAGCGGCCGGCCTCCGGCCGCCCGGCAAGGCCTGAGGCCTCGCCAGAGGTCAGGCGTTCCACCACCGGTCGTTGCCGCAGCCGACTTCGTAGTGCCACCAGCCTTCCTCTTTCCCTTGAACCAGGAGTGCCTTGATCCCGGCGAAATCCGCGTCGGCCGGTGCGGTGAGGGCCACCATGGGGAACTCCTCGCTGAAGACCTCACCGCCGAGCCCGAACGGGGAGAGACGCTGATGCACTGCCTGAGGGCTGCGTCCCAGGGTGCCGGCAGGAACGGGCACTACGCGAATCGTGCAGTTGCCGGATGCACTGACACGGCCGACCGCCCAGTGGATCCCGTCGGAGTCGGTCTGGAACCGCACGACGTCGCCCTCGGCCACCCCGTCCTGGAGGAAGGGGACGTTCCGCACTTTGGCCGTATCGGCACCGATCTTCTGCGCCCACAGGCCCTCGGTGTCCTGCGGGAACCAGCCCTCGCGAGGAACGAACCGGAACCAGACCTTGATCTTCTCGACTGCGTTCTCCATGACGGCCAGCATGCGCCGACCGTCGACCGTGCCTCGCACCGGGTCTGAGCTGGGCGATCAACCCTGGAAACCCGTCTCACCCAATCCAGTCCATGTAGGTCAGCATGACTCGGTCGACCAATTTCGCTGAGACAGGTCAACGGCAGTTGCTACCCAAGCGCTATCCCCGTTAGCACCCGTGGTGGCCGGATGCTCCAGGACGGACGGCCGGGGGACCCCGGGCGATCGCCGTCGTGTACCGGTAGGACACACCCGACCTCGACCAGCGACGCGACCGTGCGGCCTGGGCGCTCGGTCTCGATCCGGCCGAACTACCGTCCGAGGCTGCGGCCATGGCCAGGCTCATGGAGCCCCGGGGACCGGTCGCCGATGCCTGCCTCGTCGTCGGGTACAAGGGCGCTCCGCTCGGCCCCCTGTGCACCCGAACCCCGACCGACTCTGACTGACCGGCCAGACGGGCCCAGACCGGGGTTGTCCAGTTGTCCCCGGCCCGGACCCCAGCCAGCCGGCCTGCGGTCATCCAATCGAGGCGTCTACTCAGCGAAGCCAGTCGCGTGCATGGCTCGGCTCATCATTCAGTCGTCCGACCGTTCGGCGCACACATGTTCAGAGCGGGACTGGAGGATGCAAGGCTTCGTGGTTCGAGCAGCCGGCCTCAGCTCGCGGGCTGAAGAGGCCTGGCGATGAGCTTGCACGCGAGGTCCTTGAGGTTCCCGTCATCGAGACAGACCCTGACGTACGCGGCACCGCCGGGCTTGTCCGCGGAGACGACGAAGTTGTAGGACGCGATGGTGCCGCAGGCAGTCGGGGAGCCGCCACCCTGGCCGATCACGGCACGATCGGCCTGGAGGGTGTAGGCCCACGTGGTCCGGCAAGTGACCGCGCTGTCCGACACTGCGGACCTGTGCTGCCCAACGACTCGGACCGACCGGTTGTACCAAGTGACGGTTCCCCTGGTCCACGTGGCACCGAAATTGATGTTGAAGTCGCTGCTGGGATAGGCGGTCACGGTCTGCGCGCTGGCGGCGGGAGTGCCCAGCAACGTGCCCGCGGTCAGCACGACGGAACCGAGGGCGACGGCGAAGTGAGTCTTCATGCGATCTCCAGGATGGGATGGGCCGGTTGCGGCTTCACATCCTGGGCTGGCCGGCCTCCTGCGGCCTACCTCTTAAGCCATGGCTTAAAGGGGAGTCCGGGACAGGAGGCGCGGCGGCTCGCGCACCGCGGTGTGAGTGTCCGGTGGCACCCGAGCAGAGCGGCGCGCTGTACTAACCCCTCTGACGCGGCCTTGCCCTCGGGCCTTACGGTTCCGTCGTCATGGCACCGTTCCGCAGCAGCGCCAGCCCGAGGGGGGTGATGAGGTGCAGTACGGATCCGCCTCGGCGGCTAGTGGTGATGAGGCCCGTATTCCGCAGCACTGTCGCATGCTGACTGGCCGCTGCGGCGGTGACGTCCAGGCGCCGGGCCAGTTCGCTCGTCGTGCATCCCTCTGCGGTCACACGTAGGGCGCCGGCTCGCGTGCGGCCGAGCAGAGACTCCAGGTTCCGCACGGCGGAGCCGTCCACTTCTGCCGGTTCGCGACCGGTCAGCGGTTTGCTGAGAGCAGGCACGGTCAGTCGGGGTGGCAGGGCGGTATCGAGCGGATCCCACAGAAAGCTCACTGGGCTCTTCGAGAAGACCGTGGGCGTGATGATCAGTCCCCTTCCCTGGAGACGCACCTCGACTGGGCGTGGGTAAGGAGCTTCGAGCACCGGTGGACGCCAGCGGACCAGCGGTGCGCAGATCGAACGCAGCAGCAGATCGATGCCTCCCTCCAACATCAGGTTCGCGCAGCGGGCGGACAGCGCGACCAGTTCGGACCGCCCTCGATGCCAGTAGGGCTCCACGGTCAGCTCATGGCAGGCGCGCACTGCCCCGGCGAGCTTCCGCCGCGCCTCGCGGTCGCCCTCGGACACCCGCCTGGCCCATGGCAGGTGTCCGGGGTGGAAGTCGAGACCCTCGAACTCGCGTCGCAGCCGGGCCACCGGTGCGTGCAGCAGGTTGTCCACGGCGTGGTCCAGAGAGGACACGTCGCCCATCAGGGCCAACAGATCAAGCCCGGGACCGCGTACCGGAACCAGGGAAGTCAGGGGGCGTGTGTCGTCTCCCATCCGGCCCACGATCTCTGACCGCCACGAGCGGAAGTGAGGAAGCTCCCGATTCTCTTTCAGAAGCTCCAGGCTGTAATAAACCTCCGCTGCGACACCGATCGTTGCGGCCACCCGTGTCCGGGCGAGGTCTTCCGTCGTGAAGTGAATGCGTAACACGGCCCGGCCCCCTGCCACCGAAGTGAAGCGCGTGAGCGCACCCCCAGCATGCCCCAACCCGCCACGTCCGACCCCGCGTTCAGGCGTGGGCCGCGCCGGCTTGCTGGCTGCGCATGCGGCACCCCTAAGAGATCGTCTCGTTTGGTCTGCCGTGCCATCCGACGGGCGTGAAAAGGCGAACAAGCCGCGCCGGGGCCACCGGCCGCGCTTCGAATCCGGAGTGTGTGACACCCCGCTCGTGCTCCAGCATGCCGACTGGCTCGGGTACGTGGCCGGGCGACCGGGGATGCCCGGTACGGGACCTCCTCCTCGGCGTGAACACTCCAGCTGGCACATCAGCAACTGCTGAAGCACGACTGGCGCTCGGACCATGGAGGCCGGTGCGGCGGGGCCTGGGCCGGCAGCGGTCAAGCCAGGTAGCGCTCGATGGCCTCGCGGGCGTGAGCGTTCGAGGCTGCGGCTTCGGCCAGGGACCGGGCGAGGGCATCGATCCACTCATCCAGGCCGACGGGGCGCCGCGAGAGCACGATGCCCCGTACCTCGTGGCAGATCTCCCCGGCCACCCGGCCCCGTTCCATCCGCAGCGAAAGCCGTTGTTCCCCGAGCGCGACGTCCAGTTCCGCGACCGGACCCTCGCGCCCGGCCACCCGTTCCGCGAGGGAACGCCTGCGTTTGACCCGTACGGCGCCGTGCGGCAGCGAGTCCGCCAGGTTCGCCGACAGCACGTTGACGTAGAGGTTCAGGTCCGTGCTGTCCCGGCGCAGCGCCGCGGCCAGCAGTTCCACGTCCCGCTCAGGCATCGAGGCTCAGCACCATGGTCGGCCGGTCGATGACGTGGTCGTCGCGCAGCGGGCGCACCGCAGTCCCGATGGCGAAGAACTCGGTGGTGTGCGATCCCCAGCTGTGCGAGTGCTGCCTCAGCTGGACCGCCACGATCCCCTCGGCGTCCAGTGCCTTCCCCTCCGCCTGCATGCGGCTCATCGCCAGCTCGCGCGCGTCGTAGAGCGCCTGGGTGAACGTCTCGATCTCGACGTTGCGGCCCGTGGTGCTCAGCGCTTGGGTGAATCGCTGGTGTGCCACGTGGTAGACGCAGGACCCCATGACCATGTCCAACGGCGCGTATCCGGCCCGGATCAGCGTCCAGAAGTCCTGGCCGGACAGGTTCGAGGTGAACGGCTTGCCCTTGTTGTTGCGCCAGGTGCCGCCCGGTCCAGGGTCCGCACCGTCCCCCTTCACCGCTGTGCCGACCGCGATGAACTCGGCGACGTCCGAGCCGAACTCCTTGAACTCGATGTCCAGCCGCACCCCCACGACCCCGTCCGCACCCAGGGCGCTCGCCTCGGCCTCCATGCGGCTCATCGCCAGATCGCGCGCGTGGTACATGGCCTGGGACAGTGACGAACGGAGTGCTCAACCAGTGGCGCCACGGCGTCCTGAAGAAGGTCGCCACCGGCTGGCAGCAGTACACCGTCGTGATCTCGCCCGGCGCGCTGGCCCGCGGGGCCCGGCACGCGGACCTGCTGGCCCGGGACGCGCAGGGCGTGTTGTGGCGGGTTCCGTTGAAGGCGGACGGCACGCCCGCGCCGCGGGTTCGGATCGGGGGCGGCTGGAACGTGTACACGCAGATCGCCGGGGTCGGGGACTACACCGGGGACGCCCGGGCGGACCTCGTCGCCCGGGACGCCAAGGGCGTGCTGTGGCTGTACAAGGGCACCGGCGACGGGGCCAAGCCGTTCGCGCCGCGGGTCCGGATCGGGGCGGGTTGGAACGCGTACGACCGGCTGGTGGGGATCGGTGACGTCGACGTCGACCAGCGCAGCGATCTCCTGGCCCGGGACCCGAAGGGCAACCTGCTGCTGTACAAGGGCACGGGCAGGGCCGCGGCCCCCTTCAAGCCCCCGGTCAAGATCGGTCACGGCTTCGACGAGTACCGCGACCTGTTCTGACCGTTCCGATCGGTCCCCTGACCGGCTCCGCCGGAGGGGGACGGGGCCGGGGACCCGAGTAGTGCTTGTTACGTGCTGCCGCTGTCTGGTCGCTCACCCGCAACTGGCCGCCACCCTCTTCCCGGGCGTCTCCTTCCAGCGGCTGGTCACTGCACGCAGTGACGACTTCGACGGCAAGCCGGCCCTGCTCGTGCGCCACGACTGGGCGTTCACGATTTCGACGAGCGGGTGCCCGGCAGCCCGGAATGGGTGGGCGGTGTGAGCGAGCGAGAGAGTGGTCGCTCTGCTGGTGTCGGCCGGCCGTCAGAGCTGCAAGCGGAGTGGCGAGCGCGCACGGGGGATCACCGCCTTCAGCCGGGTTTGGCCGCCCTCATGCTGAGCAGCAGAGCGGGCATGAGCAACCACGATTCAGCCGGCCCTCACGAGTGGTACTTCGACACCCGAACACAGTCCGTTGCGAACGAACCCGGTCCCGACCGGCTCGGCCCCTACCCGACCCGGGAGGAAGCCGCCTCGGCCCTGCAGACCGCGGACGACCGCAACAGACAATGGCGCGAGGACCCTCACTGGAACGACGACAGCACCTCCGACGGAGCGTAGAAACACGCAGTAGCCCACCGCGTCCCCCGTGACAGCCGATCAGTGCATCGGTCGGGCTCGGGCGGCGCCTGCGGCCACGCTGACGTGGCCGGCCGGACTGCGAGGCACCATGGAAGGGACGTTGGGCGGAGCGGTCCGGCACGCGGGGCGGGGTGGATGGTAATGCAGCCGCCTCGAAGTTGGCGTGCGTGAGGCCGACCCCCGCCTGTCGGTCCTGGAGGCCGCCGCCCGCGTCTTGGCCGGCCCGCCCGCCACGTGACCACCGGCATCAAAGCCGCCCAGGCCAGCGGCTGGGACGTGGCCTTCGTCCTTACCCCCGCCGCACGCCGCTGGTCCGTCGAAGAAGCCGAACTCGACGCCTGGCGGGAGCCGATCGGGCACCCGGTGCGCCACACCTATGAACTGCCCTCCCAGAGCGCCTGATGCTCCTGGTCCTGCTCCTGGCAGTCGTCGCGATCTTCTGCATCGTCGTAGGAGCAGCGGCGGGCTTGCTTGCCCGCATCGACGGAGCCACCCACGCCAGCGCCCTGCTACGAGGTGCCCTGGCCTTCGCGGGCAGCGCCACACTCTCCCTGGCACTGCTGACCTTCGTCCTCGCCGCACTGTGAACGGCGGCTGCGTTGCCCCACTTGGATAGGCGCGCATGGCGTCCGTGAGCCGCCCCCCGTTGGATGTGGACGCCGGGGACGTCCGGTCAACACGTGGGCGCTGTGAATGGGTGCGCCGGTGTCAGCGGATGGGCGTCAGCACGGATGTGCTGGCTGTCTCTGCTCATGGTGCGCGGGGGTAGTGATCATGGCTGTCGCGAGGTGACCAAGCTGCTGACGTCGGGTGCCCATCACGAGGATCTCTGGCTGTCATGGGTGTGAGTGTTCCTACCGGTGCCTTCACTTCGCGGACCTCCCAGCTGCGATCTCTCGGCTTGGGGGACGGTGGCCTTTAGGGACAGCGATGGGTGCGGCCGTGCCGCCTATCGAAGCATCCGGTGGTTCCTCTTCGAGGTGGCGTCGTACGCTCGGGCGATGCTGATCAACGCCGCCGAACCGCGCAGACTTGGCACACCGGATGCCGGGACTCCACGGCTCCGCTTCGAGACTGAGACCCGTATAACGGCCACCGGGACCTATCCGACGCGTCGGCTGATCAAGATCGACGGTGAGCCGGCGTTCGAGCTCGGCGTCTGGTGCGGTAGCTGTTCGTTCCTCTTCGAGCGCTTGGAAGGCTCACGCGAGACCCTGTCGCTGGAGGAGGTCCAGGATCGCCTGACGGGCACGCTCACGGACGCTGACGACGAGGACATTCTGCGGGCCTTCGGCGAGGTACTGCCCGAAGGGCAGTACCTGCCGCTCCTCCTCCACGTTGAGCCGCGCCTGGCCGTTCCTGGGTCGGAAGGCGACTACTTCAGCGAGGAGCAGGTGGCCACCTGGGGGGTCAGCCAGTTCTGGGGCATCGCGGAGTCCCCGCGTACCCCCTACTACCGGACCTTCGAGACCGAAATCGACGCATCCGCCCACCTCTACGAGTTCGTCGTGCCATGGTTCCCCCGACGTGGAACGACGACGAGCGCGTCGAGGAGTACGTCGAACTCATGGGCCGGGGCGCGATCCCGACCGCGGTGGCGGTCTCGACCTTCGGCGTGTTCGAACCTGCCGTCAGCCCGCCGGACAACGACCAGTACGCCCACTGGTGCCTGACCCACTTCCTGCTTGACGGTCACCACAAACTGGAGGCAGCGGCGAGGTCCGGCCGCCCCATCCGACTCCTGTCCTTGCTGGCCCTGGACGAGGTACTGGCGGCACCCGAAGAATGGGCCCGCCTGCCCGAGCTGCGCAGCCGGATCCGCGCGCCGCGCCCGAGCGTCACATGAGGGCGAAGGGAGCAGGGAGGAGGCGTTGAGCCTCGTCGAAACCGCGGAAGGTCCCTGCACCAGTGGAGCGCGCGGTCTGCCTGTTGCCCAGGTGAAGAACGGTCCCCGCCCTCGCGGTCCGTGTCCTCAAAGCTGCAGGTAGCGGGCCCGCTCCGAGCCCGACGCCGTAGCCGAAAGCCCGTGGCGACGAAGCGGCGGGTCCGGCATCATCCCCATGTGATTGTTATGCAACCCGTTCTGGAGATCTCCGCTCACGACGACTTCGCGCTCTGGCCTGTTGCCGAGCACGAGTCATTTGACTACCTCGTGCTGAACGGGAAGCTGACTCCGGCGGAGGTCGGCACGGCCGTTATGCAGATCGCCGACTGCAATGACTCCGAGCCGCAGGAGGAGCACGACTCGTCGCCGACCGACCCGCTCGGCGCCTTCCTGCACGGGCTGCTCACCATGCCTGACCTGCTCGCCGTCGGCGGCTTCCGGGTGACCGACAATGCCACCGACACCGTCTTCGTTGAGCCCGGCTGCTGCAACGGCCTGGAGTCCTGGCGGGACTGGCTGGACGTGCTTGACGGTTCCGGCTGCGCATACTTCGGCCACGATCCATCCTCGGTGGCCGAACGTGTCAACAACGTGGTCCGGTTCACACTCGATGCTCACGGGGTGGACGGGAGCCCGGTGACCGAGCTGCCGGTAGAACTGGTACGCAGGCTCGTCGCCAACGCTCAGCAGGATCTGGAGGACTTCCTCAGCCTTGCCGGAGCCTGGGCGGAACAACATCTGCCAGCACATGCTGCTGCCCTCACTACGGCCCTGGCACGGGCAATGGACCTGGCACCCACACCATGACCAGCTTCCTGACCCACCGAGCGCACGTGCACGACGCCGGGCTCCCCCTCCACCGGCGGCACAGCGCGCTGCGCACCTGCCTCACCGCTTTCGCCCCTTATGGTCTGCGGACGACGTACCACCACCTCACGCTCAGCCCCGCGATCCCCCGCCGGCTAGAGGCGGACCCCGACGCGCTGGTACGGGCCGTGGAGGAACTGCACGAGGCGCGGGTGCTGTGGCTCGTGCGGGCAGACCACTACGCCGAGCAACGCCGGGCGGAGAAGCAGGCTGGGCGCCGGGCTGTGCGAACCCTCGGCCGTGGTGGCTACGGAACCGGTGGGAAAGCCCCGACCGTGCCTGGTTCGAAGCCCCGTTTCGTCACCCGTCGCTGCGCCTGTCCGAGTACGTACGGCGGCAGAACGCGATTCTGGACGATCCCGAGCCGCCTGGCTGCCCAGCTTGTGGGGACGAGGGACCGCGAGTGCTGAGCTCGACCGGGCACGGTTGGGTCGAGTTGTGCCGTGGCTGCGCGTGGTTGCTGGCGCCATGTCCGTGCGGGCAGCGTCACCGCTTCGTGCCGGAGACCCCGTTTAACTGGAACGAGATCTGGCAGCGGGCGCACATGGGCGATGACGGAAGGCCGAACTCGCTTTGGCCTGCGGGCTAGGCGTATTGCAGCTGGTACTGGGCGGCGAGGTGGATCCTGCGGGTCGGGCCGCCCCGGGACCGGCCGCACCCGGCCAGAAACAGCCGACAAGTAGCCAGTTGCAGGATCCGCCGGACAGTTCCCTGCCACTCCGGGAAGGATGAACGCGGGTTCCCGGGCGAAGGGGTGTCTGGTGGGCCGTGAGGTCGAACGTGATGACGGGACGGGTCAGGACGTCACGGTCCTGGACACCGGCGGGCTGAGGCGCGTCACCCGCCCCCCGCACCCCGGACTGAAGCCCTATCTGCGCGGCCGCGTCGGCTACTCCCACCTGGCTCCCCCCTACCAGGTCCGGATGGTTCCGACCGGCCGGGTCATACTCAACATCAGCTTGGCCGAGCCGTTCAGCCAGATCCGCCGCCTCGGAATGCCGGGCTCGGGCACCGGCCGGATCGGTTCGGCAGTCGTCGGCATGGAGGACCGGCCCGCGTGGTGCGCGCATCCCGGTGGCCGGCAGGAGGTGATCCGGCTGGAGTTCACCCCGCTCGGCGCCTACCGCCTGCTCGCCGTTCCCATGCGCGAGCTGACCAACCTCGTGGTCGGGTTGGACGACGTCCTGGGCCCCGGGACCGCTGTGCTGGTGGAGCGGCTGGCCGCCGACCGTGGCTGGGCCGCCAGGTTCGACCTGCTCGATGCCGTGCTGCTGGCCCGGCTCGAGCGCGGCCCGGAGCCCGCACCCGAGGTCCAGCACGCGTGGTGCCTGCTCTCCGGCTCGGCCGGTTCGCTCCCCATCGCCCGACTGGCCGACGAGGTGGGGTGGAGCCGCAGCTACCTGGTCCGCCGGTTCACCGAACAGGTCGGGCTCACCCCGAAGACATCGGCCCGGGTCCTCCGGTTCCGCCACGCCGCGAAGCTGCTCGCCCGCGGACCCGTGGATCTCGCCGCACTCGCCGCCACCTGTGGCTTCTACGACCAGGCCCACCTCACACGGGAGTTCCGGGCCCTGGCGGGCCTCACTCCCGGCCGGATGGCGACGACCAGCCGCCCGGTGGACGAGGCCCTCGCCTTCTAGGACGGGTCACATTCGTCCAAGCCGACCCCGTCCGCTCGCCACTACGTTCGTCGAAGCGATCGCGTCCAGGCGGGCACACAGGACCCGTACCCATGGGCAGCTGGGTCCAGCTGTCCGGATTCGGCTGCCACGGTGACCAGTCTCCGGGCTCCTGGGCTAGTACGTCATGGATGCGCATGAGGGGGAGTCATGGCCGAACAGAAGTCAGGCGGCGAAGAACCTTTTCTCGGCCCCCGGGGGGACGAGCCTAGAACGACACCAGCATCGGAGGTGCCTTCGATGTCTGACACGCGGCCACCTCCCGTTGGCCCGACGCCCCTTCCGGACTCCTCGCAGGCGCTCGCGGCCAATCCGAGCGGGGCGACCGCGCCCGCGGCTCCCGCCCAGCCTCCGATGCCCGTCGGCCGACCGATCCGTAGCGCGTGGCTCGCGCGGTTCCATGCTCTGACTGGACGCCAACGGGTGTCACTGGTTGGCCTGGTCGGTCTGGTCATCCTGGCGCTGGTAGCCGGAGTCCTGTCTTTGACGTCCTCGTCCTCCGACTCCGATGAGGCGCAGACGGTTCAGCGGAACCTCGAGCCGTTCAGGGAAGCTGTTGACGACCTGGCAGTCGCTCCTGGCCTGCGCTACAAGGACACCTCGGCCCTCGGCATCACTGAGAACGAGATCACCGCCACCGCCGCCGGCAGCCGCTTCGGCACCACCTCCTCCGGCCGGAACGACAACGGCCGGGACGTCCTGCGCATCGGCGACAAGACGTTCATGCGCTGGCAGGTCGATCCCGCCCCCAACAAAGCCGTAAAGGCGGGCGACAACGCTCCACCCAGCGAGTGGACCGTGGGGCTGGACGACGGCTCCACGCTCACGAACGAAGCGCTGGCCCGGACCATCGCCCCGCCGATGCTGGCGGATGTGCTGGACAAGGCCCTGGCCGACTTGGAGAAGTCACCGCCGGCGGCGAGCGAGTGGAGGACGTCGAGCACATCTGGGCAGCAGTCGCTGAGCGTGAACGGAACGCCCGCGCTCGGCATCAACACCTCGGCCGGTCGTCTGCTGGTGACGAAGGAAGAGCCACACCGAGTGCTGCGGCTGGAGGCCTACGACCTCCGAGAAAACCTCGCCGACCTGAGGGACCAATTGGAGAAGGGAGAGGCGCCGACAACTCCCCCCAAGGTGACCACCGGTCCGCTGGCGGCCGGCGACGGCGAAGGAATGGACCTGACCCCGATCTTCGCCGACGCCGCCGACAAGATGTTCGACACCCTGGTCGAGTACGCCGACCAGCTCAAGGACGCCACCGACCACGGCATCAACTTCACCCTCGACGGTGCGGGCGAGATGGACTGCAGCCCGGAGGGCTGCACCGCCACCCAGAACTTCACCGGCGAGGTCAGCTCCATCGCCCGAAGGGAACGAGTAACCAAGGGCGAGGTCACCGCGGTGATGAGCGCCACGTTCACGATCGACGGCAAACCCGCCGGCGAGTGCACCAGCCCACAGAGCACCTTCCCCGTTCGGGGTCACAACGTCTCGGCCACCCTGAAGTGCTCCAACCCGGGAGCCGGACCGCTCTACGCTTCGGTCGCGGCCCGCGTCCAGGCGCAAGCCCAAGCCGACGCCGATGCGTGCCGCTGCAAGGTCAGCCTCAGCTACCCACTGCGCGCCCACACCCTCATCGACGCCCGCGCCCTGGCCAAGGTTGAGGCGGAGAAACTCGCCAACCAGGCGAAGTCGGAACGGGACGCCGCCGCGGCCTGCGCCAAGCCGCACAGTTTCCCGCCCGGCACCCCGGTCCTCGCCGCTGACGGTCGGTCCGTCCCGATCGAGTCCATCCATTTCGGCGACGAGGTCCTCGCGACTGATCCGGTCACCGGTCTGACAACCCTGCGCACGGTCACGCGAACGTTCACCACGTACGACGACAAGGACTTCACCCGTCTAACGACGGCCGCCGGCACGATCACCGCCACGGACACGCACCCGTTCTGGCTGGTCAACGAGCGCCGCTGGACCGACGCCGGTGAGATCGAGGCCGGTGACCTGCTCCGCGTACCTTCTGGCGCCACCCTGACCGTTTCGAAGGTCGACCGGTCCAGTCAGCGTCAGACTACGCACGATCTGACGGTCGCCGATCTGCACAGCTACTACGTCGGCGTCGCTGGCAGTGCCACGAGCGTCCTCGTGCACAACAACGACTGCAACAAGGCGAAGGCGCGCACCGAAGCCCAGATGAAGGACTTGGCAAAGGACAGCGCGAAGTCCGCATCCGACTACCAGAACGTGCTCATCAAGGAGAAGGCCGACGAGGCGCGGAAGAAGGCGCGGGAGCAGGCCAAGAAGGAAGGAAAGTCCGAGGATGAGATCAAAAAAGCTGAGGACGATGCAGGGAAGAAGGCGAAGGAGTTCGCCGAGAAGGACTACACGACGGCGGTGATCCAGGCCCGCATCAAGAACCCCAAGACGGAGCAGTGGGAGGAACGCACCTTCGTCGCGCTGAGCGGCAACGGTAAGAGGCTGTCCGCGGCGCAGATCGAGGCGGCGAGGGCCAACGGTCACGTGCCTGTCCTGATGAACTTCAAGGGCGCCTCGCACGCCGAGCAGAAGATCCTGCTGTATGTCGAGAAACTGGGCGGTCAGCCGATCGCCGGCGGCGCATCGAGGAACGTTTGCCTGGAGACCTGCAAGCCGCTGATCAACGGGGGCGGCGGCAAGGTCGATGGCGATGTGACGCCCGGCAAGGGCAGCGGTGTGAGGACCTTCTGGTTCCCGGACGCCGGAGCTCTACCCAGCAAGAAATAGTTGGTCAGTGGCCGGGGGCAGTCGTCTTAGACTGCCCCCGGCAGACCTCGAGGATGGAAGTGGGAGAGAAGTGAGCGACGTGGAGTTGTCGGAGAACGTGGCAGGCTTCGCCTTCTCGGCCTCCTCCGAGCAGGCCGGGGCCTTCGTGGCGGCTTGTGCGGAGCGCACTGGGGCCGTCCTCCTCTGGGCTCTCGCCAATTCCACGGGACAGGCTGCGCCCGAGCCCTGGCTCCGGGCCCTGGACCTGTTGTGGGCGCCTGGGCCGGTGGACAACGCGCAGGTGAGCGCTGTCTACAACGAGCTGCAGGGGCTCTTGGACGAAATGCCGGACGACGACGGCGACCTCGACTCGGTCTCCGCCGAGGCCGGCGACCTGGTGCACTCCGCGCTCGGGGTACTACTTTGGGGTGACCCGACGGGCGCGATGCAGATCGCACTGGCGGCCGCAGAGTTCACGGCCGGGCTGGGAGAGCGGGCGGGCCGGGCCTTGGCCGCCCGGGAGTTGGCGACGCAGGAGCGCGACGTCCGGGCCATCGAGGCCGGCACCTTGCCGGACCTGCCCGCGCTCCGTGCGACCGCCGCCGAGGACGGCCGGTACTACATGGCCGTCGCAGCCGCCTGGCGCCAGATCCCCACCCTACGCGTGACCGCGACCGTCGACCGCTCCATCGTCCTCGCCAAGCACGCGAACGCCGTGCCCCACTATGGCGTCGTCGGCTGCATCGTCGAGGGCCACGACACCGGCAAGTACCTGCGTGTCGACCGCGTGGCCGACCTCGGGTGGCCGGAGGAGGGCCCGGAGGCCACGGGCGTGATGATACGAGTGGCAAGCGACCCGGACATCACGGTCGACGTCCGCGCCGAATGGATTGAGGACTGGCCCGCCGTCGAGGAGACCTTTGAACGCGACGGCCGCCGCGTCGACTGGTCCTGACGCGCCGAGAGCCACAAGACTGCAGTCTGTGCAGCTCGGCGGTTGATGATGACCCGGTGAGTCCTGGGGGAGTTCGGTCGCGAGGCCAGGGAGCTTCGAGGCTAATGGGTGCTTGCGAGTCTCTCGGACGACGAGGCCCAGGGACTCCCTGTGAGAACACAGGAGTTTTGTCAGAACCTACACAAGACCGTTCGGGGGAATTCGGGCGCGTTCCGGAGGTCTTCGCCGGCTCTCGCAAATAGCTGCAGGACCCCTGCCCCGAACGCTGACCAGCCCTGCCACCCGACCCGGTGAATGGTCGTGGACAATGCGTCAGGTGTATTGGCTCGCAGGGTTGTTGGATCGGCGGCGAACGCTCGGAAAGTAAATCCCACCGGCTTCACCGGGGCCTGCGCGCGGGATCGCCTCAGCCATTAACGGGCACGCGGGTTCAGGCTTCACCACGTTCAGGATCTCGGAACCGCGCGCTTCGGCGTTCGACGTTCTGCAAGCTGACGGTGTCGAGCTGGTCCCCCTGCCGTACCGGGAGCGCCGCCGGCGGCTGGAGGTGCTGTTCGCGTCCCCGGGCGCTGACCGCCCCGTGGACCTTGTGCCCGCAGACCACCGACCTTGCGACGGCACGGGAATGGCTGGAGGCCTGGACCGGCGTATCAGGCGTCGGAGGCCTGGTCATCAAGCCCCTGAACAGTAAATATTTCCCGAATTGCCGTGGCTGGACCAAGATCAGGAGGCGGGACACCACCGAGGCGGTCATCGGCGCCGTCACCGGCACCCTGACCCGCCCGCAGCTCCTCGTCCTCGGCCGCCGGGACGACACCGGCCGCCTGCGGGCGGTGGGCCGCACGGTCGCGCTGCGCCCGGAGCAGGCCCGCCTGGTCGCGGAGCACCTGACCGCCGCCGGTCCCGGGCACCCGTGGACGGGGGTGCGCTTCGCCGCGGCGTGGGGGTCCCGCGACGTCCTCGATGCGGTCCTGCTCCGCTCGGAGGCGGTGGCTGAGGTCAGCGCTGAACGGTCCATCGACCGGGGCGGAGTCTTCCGTCACCCGCTCCGGTTCAAGCAGCTGCGCCCGGACGTCACGGCCGAGGATGTGCCCCGGTTCGGCCCGGGTCCGGCCGCGGCGACGGGCTGACCGTCGAATCCGCCGGTGCGGGGTGTGCTGGTGGGTTCCGGTCCACGCGTGGCTGGTGCAGCTCAGGCCTTGCAGATGACCGGAGTTGAGGCCCATGCCGGCGCGGCCCCGGTCCCGGTGCCGGTACCCTTGGGGGCGTGACGATGGGAGAGCAGGAGATCGGGAGGGCGCCGGGCGCGCCCCTTTCCGGTGCGCTCCCCAGGTCATACGAGGGCAGGTTCAAGGGGCGTAGTTCTGTGTTGCGGACACGCGACCGCGAGCGCGAACTACCTCTCGACCAGGTTCCGCAGCTGGCCAAGCTGTGGCGGCGCATGCTCCGTCTTGTCGGGCTTGAGCCCCACCTTCACCGTCGCGCGGTCCAGAACGATGATGGTGCTTTCGAGAGGTTGTTGGGCGAGGCTTTCGGCACGGCGCCCGACCCCCGGCAGGCCGATCGCCTCAGGTGGAAGTTCCGGAGCCGCCAGTCCCGGAGGAAGGCTTCCGCTCCGGAGGTGTTCGGGGCGTACGCGCTGTCGGCGGGGCTGCGGCCGCTGGTTTTCGACGATGCCGACGAGATCACCCAGATCGCGTTCAAGGCGCTCCACACCATCCTGGTCAAGGCGCAGGCTTCCGGCCCGGACGCCTACCGGCACGGCATCGAGGCTGTCGCTGACCTGGTCGCGGTATGGCGGGCCGACCTGCTGCGCATCATCCGGCAGCGCCTGCTCCCGATCGCGTACGAGTACGCCGACCACGTGCCGCCGCTGGCTTCCTCGCCGTGCGGCGTGATCCGCATGGCCTCTCCCCGGGTCCCGCGCGGATCCCTACGGGCTCTCCAGCTCGACCTCGCCGGCCCCTCTGGGGCCTCCTTCCCTTCCTGGGTGCTGGCTGCCTGATCTCCGATCGGGCGCCGCTGCGCCCCTTTTCGATCTGGAGAGCACGTTGATGCACATCGTTGAGACGGCCGTGACGATGGCGGCGGACCACCCCGTCCTCGGGGGTGTGGGGGCGGTCGGTCTGGTGGCCGCAGGGCCCCCGCTGGTGGGGCTGGTCCGGGCGTACTGGGCCCCGAAGGTTGCCGTGTGGCGGGTCCGGGCCGGCGGGGTGGTCGCGAAGTTCGCCGCCCGTCTGTCCGGGAACTAGGGCGCGCGTACAGGCGTTGGGACCGGGCTGACCGGGACCGAGGACGTTCGGAGCCTGCCCCGCGAGGGTCTGACACACAGGGCTGCTGTGACGTCCGGGACGGACCGGAGCAAGGAGGACGTGCGGGCCCGTGCCCTCTTGAAGGGGGCACGGGCCCGCACGTGTTGGGGGGCCGGCGTCAGGTGGTGCGGGCTTCGGCGGCCTCGCGGGTCCACCACCACCGTCCGTGCAGTTCGACCCCTGGGGAATCCGTTCAGCGGTGACGTCCAGGTGGAAGTCCGGTGACGGTGGCGACCTCGGAGTCACTCAGCAGCCCTTGCCCGTGGGGGTCCTGGGGGAGTGGCGGGATCGGGTGGCTGGCGAGGTGGGCGTCGGTCTGGGCGGTGTCGTACCCCGCGCCTGCCCCGCTCGCCCGGGACACCGGTCAGCGTCCCGGGCGGCTTCGGCTGGCTCCTGGTCAGCAAGATGGCCACCCGTACCGGGATCAGCGTCCGCGACACGGGAAAGACGATCACCGCCTACCTCCCCCTGACCGCACCCGCCGACGGGATCTAGAACCGGTTCCCGGCCCTGCCTGCCATGCCCACTGTCCCGGTCTCGGAGCGGTATCGGGTTCATAGGGCGCGGGCGGCCTCGATGCTGTCGACGATGGTGAAGATCTGGTCCGCGGAAGTCACCTCGAACAGCCGGGTCAGCTGCGACGGCAGAGGGCCGGCCAGGACCAGGGCGTGAGTGGTGTGGACGCGGATCAGTTCGTTGAGCATGGAGGAGTCCGCGAAGGTGACGCCGCCGAGGTCCAGGACGATCCTGGGCACGCGGTCGGTGCCGGCTCGGGCGAGGGCTTCGCGCAGGGGCCCGAGGGTGTCTTCGTCGTATTCGCCGGTGCAGGCGATCACCCGGATGCCGTCGATGTCGGGCAGCACGGTGACGCGCTGTTCCATGGGGGCCCCTGGTGTCGGTTGTTGGGGAGGTGAGGTCCCCATGGTCGGTGTGTCGTCGCTTCAGACGTGACGATCACTGAGAAAGGCTACGTGGAGGCAGACGCGTTTGGGTATGCCGGAGGCATGCGGGCGTCAGCTAGTACTTCCGACGGCAGGGTGACCATGCTGGAAGAGCACGGCATTCTGTTCCACCCGTCGATCGGGCCTGTGCTCCGCGCTGAACACCGGCTCGAACTTCTAACGGGCTCAACGCTGTTGCTCTGCACGACGGGCTGATCGAACGCCGGGGACACCATGTGGAGGTTGCCGCCTGCAGCTCTCCACGCTGCTGGCCCGCTTCGGGGGCAGGCCGCTTCCCGAACTGATCGGCCAAATCACCAAGGAGGTGGCGGACCCGCCCCGGCAGACGACGTCGTCATTCTCGCCGTGCGCCTGGAGCCAAGACTGGAAGGTCAGCCGGCGCTGCGGGTCCCGGGCGGGTCCTGGGGGTCAATACCGGTGGAGGCGGATGCGTCCTTGGTTCCGCTGGGGCGCCGGGAGCGGCCCCTCGGGCCGGTGTCGTGCATGCCTTTTTCGTCGCTGCCTGCCGTGCTCTGGTCCTCACCGTGACTGCCCGTGCTCTTCACGGGGCGGCCATGCGGGTTTCCGGCTTCCTCCTTGGAGATCGTGCGGCCGGGGCCCTTGGCGGGGGCGTACTGGTCGGGGTGGAACGAGCGGTGGGCGCTCGGGTTGTCCTGCTGGTGGGTCTCGTCGATGTCGGGAGACCAGCCGTGCTGTGCGGTGCCCTTGTGCGGGCTGGGGCCCTCGCCATGCGTGGGCTGGGATGACTTCGGCTTCTTAGCCATGGCTTGGCCTGCCTGTCTCTCCTGCGCTGGGGGGATGCCCTGTCCGCGCTCTGCGGAGGGGTGGCCCGGTTCCTATTCGACGGTGATGACGACGGAGTGCCAGCCGCTGGCGCCGTCGGGGATGGTTTTGGTGCGCTTCTCGGTTTGGGTCTGGCCGGTCTGGTCGGTGGCCCGGACGGTGAGGGTGTGGGGGCCGGGGGTGGCTTTCCAGGGGTAGGACCATTGGCGCCAGGTGTCGGTGGTGTCCTGGGCGGCGAGGTCGGCGGCCTTCCAGGGTCCGTCGTCGATGCGGACCTCCACCTTTCCGATGCCGCGGTGCTGGGCCCAGGCGACTCCGGCGATCATCACGGTGCCGGCCTCGGGGCGTGCGAAGGGCTTGGGGGTGTCGATGCGGGATTCGGTTTTGATGGGGCCCTTCTTGGCCCAGCCTCGCTTCACCCAGTACGGGTTGTAGGAGGCGAAGGTGGTCAGCTCGATGTCCTGGATCCATTTGCAGGCAGATACGTAGCCGTACAGGCCCGGAACGACCATCCGGACGGGGAAGCCGTGGGTGAAGGGGAGGGGCTGGCCGTTCATGCCGACGGCGAGCATGGCGTCGCGGCCGTCCATGACCGTCTCGACGGGGGTGCCCAGGGTCATGCCGTCCACCGAGCGGGCCACCAGCTGATCCGCGATGCCGCCCTGGGATGGCGCTTTCACCCCTGCTTCGCGGAGGATGTCGGCGAGGCGTACGCCGATCCAGCGGGCGTTGCCGGCGTAGGGGCCGCCCACCTCGTTGGAGACACAGGTCAAGGTGATGTCCCGTTCGATCAGCTCGCGGCCGAGGAGGTCTTCGAAGCTCAGGGCGAGAGGTCGGGTGACGCCCTTGCCGTGGATTCTCAGCCGCCATGTGGTGGCATCTACTTTCGGGACCATGAGGGCGGTGTCGACCCGGTAGAAGTCGTTGTTCGGTGTGACGAACGGGCTGATCCCGGGAATCTTGAGTTGCGCCCCGGCCGGGATCGCGGCGGCAGGCGAGCCGGGTGGTGGGATGCGGACGGCTCCGCGTGAGGCGACGGCGTTGTGGCCGCGCATGCCGTTGAGTGAGCGCCCGAGAGCGCCTGCGCCGGTGGAGGCGAGGGCGGCGGTGGTAGCGGCGATGAGGAAGCCGCGCCGGTCCCAGCCCTTTCCGGCCTGGTGGTCTCCGGGCGGGCTGGTCTGCTTGCGCCCCGTGGTGAGGCGCCCGATCAGTCCGTACAGGAGGCAGGCTCCGGCGATCGCTCCGACGATGGAGGGCAGGCCATCGGTGATGCCGGTGGAGTCGGGTCGGGTGATCGCGGCGCCGGAGCCGATGATGCCGAAGAGCAGGATGCCTGCGGATCCGGCCCGCCGGTAGCGCAGTGCGATCAGCCCGATCATGATCGCCAGGGCGGCGATGGTGGTCAGGATGCCCAGCTGGAGGACCAGCTTGTCGTTCTCGCCGAAGTGCCGGATCGCGAAGTCCTTGACGGGCGCGGGCGTCCGGTCGATTGCGGCACCCCCGACCGCGGTGAGCGGCCCGGCCTGGGGTCGCACCGCAGCAGAGACGAGTTCAGCGACGGCCAGGGCCGCGTAACCCGCCAGGAGACCGCTGAGCGCGGCGAGGGGGAGTCGCACCCACCACTTCGGAGAGGTTGTCACGTCCATGATTCGACCCGAAAATCATCGGCGGCCGGTGATCCTGTGGCCGTCGGCTGAGGATTCCATCGGCAGAGTCCGCCTCCCCGTGCCCTGCAGGCCGTGCGGTCGACCGCACGGCTGCCTGGCTGCTGGGGGAGGCTGGGGTTCGCCCTGATGGGATCGTGATCCGTTACTTCGGGGTGAGGACGGTGTCGATGATGTTGACGGTGGCGTTGGCGGTCTGGACGTCACCACAGACGATCTTCGCGGTGTCGTTGACCTCGAACTTTTCACCGGAGCCGTAGGTGGTCAGCTTGCCGCCTTGCAGGGTGGTGAACGATCCGTCCGCCAGCTGCTTCGGGGTGATCTTCTCACCGACCACGTGGTACGTGAGGACCTTCGTCAGCTGGGCCTTGTCGGCGAGGAGCTTGTCGAGATCGGCCTTCGGGATCTTCTTGAAGGCATCGTTGCTGGGCGCGAACACGGTGATGTTCTTGGCGTTGTTCAGGGTGTCGACGAGCCCGGCCTTCTTCACGGCCGTGACGAGCGTAGACAGAGCGGGGTTGTTGGATGCGGCCGTTGCGACGGGGTCCTTGGCCATGCCGGCGAGGCTGCCGGAGCCTTCCTTGGGGACGGACGCACAGGCAGGGCCGAAGGGGTCGGCCTTCGGGGTGTCGGCGAAAGCGGGGGCGGCCACACCCAAGGTGATGGGCAGGATGAACGCGGCTGCCGCGGCCATGGCGGAGCGACGGATGCGGATGCTGGACATGAGGGGTGTTCCTCCTCTGGGAGGCGGCTCTCCGGGGGCGATGCGCATCGAGGGCGTCGCGGCTGCCGGATCGGCTGGTGGTGGGGAAAGGAGATGCCGGAGAAAGATCCGGCCGAGTGCTCCTGGCCGCCCGGAGGTCGGCTGGTCCCGCCACACGTCATACGGCACCTGCCCGGTCGCTTCCGGAGCAAACACCGCTATACGTCAGTGGTTCTCGTAAAGCGTCGAGGCACACCCCGCTGAGCGGCTGGATACAGGGCACGAGCGGGAATCTGGCCGTCGGCCCTAAAGCCCCGGGTATTTTCTTCCAATCCGCTCGGGTCGTGTCTTCGAATCACTGGGTGGAGGCACAAGCCATGAGCTTGTGGCGCCGAATCCCACAAGGTTCCGGGGCGCGGGGACGCGGGGGATGAACCAGAGGAAGTGCACTCATGGGAGCACGAAGGATCGGTCGCGGTCTTGCCGCGGTGGCTCTCGCTGCCGGCTTCGGTGTGGCAGGCGCGGGGGCCGCGGGGGCGGCTCCGCAGTCGCACCATCATGACCACAGCGTCGCGGGAACGGTGACGTCGAGGATCGAACTCAACGTCCGCCAGCACCCTTGGACGCATTCACACGTGGTGTGGAGTCTTGCTCCGGGCAGTCACGTGAAGCTGGCATGCCAGCAGGATGGCTGGTACCACCTGGCCGGCGGCGCGGGCTGGGTCGACGCCCGCTACGTCCACGCGCACGAGTGGGTCCAGTACTGCTGAGTGCGGGTCGGGCGGCTTGGACCGGGAGGCATTCCGCTGGCGTGGCCTACTCGGACGAGTCCCGCACAGCTGGGCCGCACCCGAAGGCGCGGCCCAGGCATGGGCAGGGGCGTACTTATCCCGGGTCCGACGCTCGACTACTAAATGTCGCTCTCCGGCTTCGCGTACACATGCCTGGCCGAACTGGTCCTGGTCACGGCCTTGTCCGCCACCGGGCTACCGGGGTGCGCGCCAGGTTCCAACAGGTCTCCGCACGTCATCAGATTTACGCGGGATGGTTCCTGATCGTAGGACTCCTTGTCGTCGCCGTCCTGGTCGGCGCGTCTACCCTGGGGGCGAACGTCCGGGCGCATGATCCCCTCCGCCTACGCCGGACATCCAGCCACACTTCCCGGCCGGCGGGGCCGTCTACGAGGTGCGCGAGCAGCACGAGGTGCGCCGGCCCGTGGACTTCCCGGGGGGTGGGCTGAGTCCCCACCAGATGGGCGGCTACGGCAAGGACGGCTCCACCACGCGCCCCCACCTCGAACGGGCCTTGGCTTCAACGGGTTCGCGTTCCGCCTTCAGAACGTCCACTTCAGCTTCGTCACCGGCCTGCTGCTGATGACCTTCGGCATGTATGGGCGCGTCAGCGGGATCCCTCCCGCACGACAACCCGTACTCGCGCTCCCGCCACCCCCGCCTCTGACGCCCTCCCGAACCCGGGCAGGGCGACCTCAGTCGGGAACCGCGCCTCCGGCCGGCATCCCTGATGGAACAAGGTTGAATTCGGGCTCTGCGAGAGATGACACGATGGCCGGGGGACCACAAGCGGCCCATTGCGCTGTGAGCCTGCTGGGGACGGCCCGCTCAAACAGGCCGACCAATGCGGCCGGACCGTTAACACTGACGATGCGCGTGAGCAAGAGGACCATGCTCGCTCAGGTGCGCCGCTCAGCAGGCGGTGGTCGTACGACGGTCCTAGCGTCGGCCGGGTCGTGTTCTTCAATGACTGAAGGGTTTGACGATGAAGCTCATTGCCCGCGGCCTCTCACTTGCCTGCATGACGGCCGCCATTCTGGTCCCGACTACCGGTATGGCCGCCGCCACCCCGGCTCCTGCCCGGATGCTCGCCGACCACGGCGACCACAAGGACTACGCACACGGTTACGACCACAACGGGTACGGCCATCCCGGCTACTACGGTGGAGGGATCGGCCTGGGCCTCGGGCTCGGCATCCTCCTCTGACATGGCGGCAGCGGCGGGAGCCACCCGGGGGGTGGTTCCCGCTGACCTGTGCAGAGGTCCCGGGGTGGGTAGCTGCAGGCGCCATCGTCATGATTGTGGCGATGGCGCCTGCAGTGTGAGGTGACGTCAGGTGGTCATGGCTGCGCGGACGCCGGCGGAGTCGACGATCTGCTCGAAGCGCACGATCTTCCCGGCGCGCACGATGAAGCTGTGTGCGACCCGGACGCACATGGCCTTGCCGGTGGCCTTGTTGACGGCGCTGTAGCGGCCGAGCACGATGACGCGTTCGCCGTCACTGAGGTAGGCATCGTCGTGGGTGATCCAGTCGTCCCAGGCGGCAGCCAACGGCTCGAACACGCCGCTGATCACGCCGGCGGGCGTGCGGTAGGTGCCCGCCAGGGGGAATCCGGCCGCTTCGATCCACTCGACGTCGGGGGCCACCGTGGTACGCCACAGGTCCAGGTTCCCGGTGGCGGATGCCGCATACTGCCGGCGTACGACGTCGGCGGGGGCTTCCGCGAGGCTTGACGCAGGGGGCTGGGTGGGCATCAGAACATGCCGTTGGGGTTGGCGGACTGGGCCGGTACGTCCTGGATGACGTCCCAGTGCTCGACGACCTTGCCGTCTTCCAGGCGGAAGTAGTCGGCCAGGGCGCGGCCGGGCTCGCCAGGCTTGAGGATCAGGTGGGAGTGGGTGACGACCATGTCGCCTTCGGCGATGACGCGCTTGATGTCCAGCTGCAGGTCCGGGTATTCGCCGCGCAGCCAGGTCACGAAGCCGATGAACGCCTCCGGGCCGTCGGCCGCGTCCGGGTTGTGCTGGATGTAGCGGTCGCCGAAGTGGTCCTCGATCGCCTTCTGGGGGTTGCCGCTGAAGGCCGTCTGGTAGTAGTCGACGACGACCTGCTTGTTGCGCTCGATGTCAGACATGGAAAGAGCTCCGATTCCTGGGATTTCGGATTCCCGGAATGCGGAGCCTTGAACTTGACAGGCAAGAGGACATGGCAATGACCGGGAATCCAGGATTTTTCTACTGGATGCGCCCACACGTTTACACAGGCGGCCGGGCATGGCACGCCAACGCTAGTCATACTTTCTCTTGCCGTCCCCCGCGGGGGACGTACGCCAGGATCTGCCGCTATCCAGTGGTGATCTCCTGCCGCACCCTCAACGCTACCCGTTCAACGTTCGATGTGTATGCCGCGAAGGTCCCACGTCAGGGAGTCGAACGTCCTCCGGGCCGTCAGCAACATCGACGGGGGCGTCGGCCCCATCATCGGGGACACCGCCTCGGCGGCACGGAAGAAGCACCCGGATCACGCCGACGGATCCGGCGCTCCCGCACCTGGTGACCGTTCGCTGCTGGGTGAGATTCCTGCGGGAGGCAGGCCTCGACACATACGCCGTGGACCTCATCTCCTGGCTGAACGATTGGGCACCACGTCATGTCCGGCGGCCAGGGAATCCGCAGACTGGATACCGCGTCTCTCCGCGCTGGAGAGCCGCCGAACGGAAGCGTAAGAATCCCAGCGAGCAGAACGGCTCCGCTTTCTCTTGCGCTGCCCCGACTTCTGGGAGCAGTCCGCTGATGTGCGTGGTCAGTACCGCGATCAGCCCAAGGGCGGCGGTGCTGTCGACTGATGAGAAGATCGCGATCGCCGCCCGCTCCCGGCCGACTGCCCCCGATACGGGTTCGAGTACCACCGACACGCCACGGCCTCCATCGTGGCCGCCATGGACGTGAGAACCAGCGAGGTAACCAACAAGTGGCTGGTCGACCACCCACGCTGGACACCACCGTACGCGTCCTGGCTCGACCAGATCGAGCTGTTCTTCTCCGCCCTGGCCCGCCGCGTACTGAGGCACATCGACTTCTCCAACCCGGCGTCCTGATCGACAAGCTGGACGCCTACTGGACGCCTACCTCATCCTGGGCGAGTCTCCTGCGGGACTGCCAGCGGCGCGGGATGCGTGCTCCCGTCCTCGCCGTCGGTGACGGCGCCCTCCGCTTCTGGAACGCGTTGAACCAGGTCTTCCCCGGAACCCACCATCAGAGGTGCTGGGTTCACAGAACGGCCAACTGCCTCGACAGCCTGCCGAAGTCGGCCCAGCCCGCGGCGAATAAGGCCAACCAGGACATCTACAACGCCGAGGACAAGGAGCACGCGGCCGGCGCAGTGAAGGCGTTCGCCAAGCACTGGATCCACCTGCGGACCACGAACCCGATCGAGTCGACCTTCGCGACCGTCCGCCTGCGGACCAAGGTCACCAAGGTCACCAGGGTGCCGGCTTCCGAGGCGACGCCCTGGCGATGGAGTTCAAGCTCGTCGAGTCCGCTCAGGCCCGCTGGCGAGCCGTGAACGCACCCCACCTCGTCGCCCTCGTCCGAGCCGGAGCCCACTTTGAGCGCGGCCACCTCGTCGAATGCCCTGAAGTCGGCGTGGCCTGAGCCGCTCAACAGGTAGGGGCACGGGTCCGATGGCACTGGTCTGGAGGCCTGCTTGAATATGCAGGTGCAGATAGAAGCGATTGTGTTCGACTTTGATGGCCTGCTCATGGACACCGAGACCACGCTCTTGGAGTGCTGGCAGTATGAGTGGCGGCAGCATGGTCGTGAGCTGGACCCGGCCACCTTTTTCGCAGATCACGGTGGCGACATCACGGCTGAACGCTACCGACGACTCGCTGCGGCAGTCGGCCCAGAATTCGACTACGAGATCAGCCACGCCCGACGACTCGCCTATCGCGACGAGTTGCACAGCAACCTAGGCCTTCGCGACGGCATCGACGCCTGGCTCACGCAAGCCCGCGATGCCGGTCTGCGGTGCGCAGTCGCCAGCAGCTCGACCGAGGAGTGGGTGACCAGCATGCTGGCACGAGTCGATCGCCTCGACGCGTTCGGCGTCCTCGCCTTCGGGAACGAAGTGCGATCGCCCAAGCCAGCACCCGATGTCTACCTGCTCGCACTCAACCGCCTCGGGCTCGACCCGGCACAGGCGATCGCAGTCGAGGACACACCCCACGGTGCCGCCGCAGCCCGAGCCGCAGGGCTCTCATGCATCGCCATCCCGAACCCCTTTGCCGACCCAACGTACTTCACCGCGGCGGATCTTGTCCTCGCCACCGCTGCAGAGCTCCCCCTGCAGGATGCGATAGAGGCGCTCACCAGCATCGCACCCCCGCACAACTCCGATCCGACCATCCATAGGTATTGATAATTGCTCGTTTTCATGGCTGGGCCGTGTTACATCGGTTCCTTCAGGGCCTTGAGCGGACATGAATCTCTTCACCTACCAAGGTCTGGTGGTGGTGCTGGCCGTGGGGGCCGGGGGCCGCTCCCGCCACCTCAGGCCGCGACAGGTCTTGTACCGAATCGCCTCCGAAGGGGTCTGGCGCACACCCCGTCGATGTAGCGGCACCTGCCCTCCCACCTCGCCCAGGCCCGCCGCGAAGGCCGGTTCCCCGATCTGATCGACACCCTGCGCGAAGTCCATGTTCCTCCTGCCTGGCCGGAGGCCGGCGCTTTGCTGCTGGAGATCCCCGAATAGTTCGGCCTGGGCCTCACCCGTCGCCAGTCGCGGGGCGGTGTATGTCGCGGCGGGAAGGGGCGCTCTCCAACAGCAGCTGACGGGGAAGCCGCAGGCGAGGGTCGAAACCACGTCCGCACCTGCTCCTCGACCACGATCCGGACCATCCACTCGGTCGGGGTCATGCTCGCTCGGCGGCCGCGGCGATGGATACGACGTGTGCTGACGGGTACGGACGGGCGGTGAGGGGTACGTCGGGGCGCGTGAGGGCTGACCGTACGGATCGGGGGTCCATGTCGGCCGGACTTGTGAACCCTCGGGCGGCCGCTGGAGGCGCGACCTGGGTGCCCGCGCACGGCTCCGTAGTCCAACACCCTGGTGCCGCCCGGCAGCGTTCAGTGTGTGAGATGCCACTGGTGGGCGCGCACTGTGTACGGGGCCAGGGTGGGGGCGCGCCGCAGCACTCCGAGGCGGTGGCGGCGTGAACCGGCCCACCAGCGGCATGTTGCACCACGTCGAGCTCTGGGTGCCGGACCTCGACCGCGCGGTTGCCTCTCTCAGCTGGCTGCTGGAGGCCCTGGGCTACACCCTCCTCCAGAGCTGGAACAACGGATGCAGCTGGCGGCTCGGCCCGACCTACCTGGTCCTTGAGCAGTCCCCGGGCCTCATCGCCGACCGGCACGAGCGCTGCAGACCGGGGCTGAACCATCTGGCCGTTCACGTCGAAGACGACACCGCAGTCGAACAGCTGGCCACCGAGGCGACCCGGCACGGCTGGCATCTGATGTTCCCCGACCGGCATCCGCACGCAGGCGGCGCGGAGCACTATGCCGCCTACCTGGAGAACGACGACGGCTTCGAGATCGAACTGGTCGTGTTGGGATTCAGCCGATGATCGCGACAGGTCCGTCCCAGGCGTCCTGATCGACGGTGATGGTGTGGCCACCGCGGCTTTCCTTGCTGTTGACCAGGTACTGGTGGCCGCGGCTGTGGTTGGTGTACTGCGTGGGGTTCCACGGCCAGTCGGCAGTGGTGGTGTTCTGCTTGTCCCACAGCGCGTACCAGAGGTTGCCCGGCAGGTCGGTGCGGTCGGTCGCCGTAGCGATGGCCTTGGCGCTGGAGCTGGTGAAGCCGTAGAAGCCAACGCGGTACGTCTTGGCGCGCAGCGTTTTGGTGAAGGACCGCACGTACGTCAGCACGGTGTCGTTGCAGGCCTTGTTGGTGATGTCGTACGGCTCCATGTCCAGGAAGATCGGGCTGCCCGGCTTTATGCCGAGCGCCCCCGCCTTGGCTACCGCGTCGTTGGCGTCCCTGACGCCGAGGGACGCCGCGGTCGAGGCAGTGAGCTTCTCGGGGTTGGCACTGGTCTGGCACGACGGCTGGGCGCCGACGTAGAGGGGGATGAGTTTCCAGCCCATCGCGTTGACCGACTTCACCCAGGACGCAGTGAGGTTGGGCTGGGAGCAGCCGCGGTTCTCGCCCCCGATGTATACCGCGGCACCGCCGTAGAAGCCGGTGTTCCATGCTTTCATCGCTGCCAGAGAAGGGGCCGCGCACGTGTCGAAGGCCTGACCGGCGAACGTCTGCTGTGCAGGCCACACCGTGGCTGCCATCGTGGTCTGCGCCGCGACCACGGACCCTGCAACAGCTACGGCGCCTCCGGTCGCCGCAGCAATGTAAAGACGCTTCTTCGACAGCCGATGCCTGGCCATACCCCACCCCATCTCACGAACGCGGCAGTCTGCCGCGGTCAGTGCACCGGCCGAGGGAAACGGGTTGTGCGAAACGGCAGGTCGAGCCGTTGACGCCGTGCCCGTCGCCGCATGGAGCGATGCAGTGTCGCCACGCTCCACACATGCGGAGCAGACCGCACTGTAGTGGACTGCTTTCACTTGGTTTCCGTCCGCTCCTGATAGCGCCTGAGAGGTTCCTTGCGGCCCGACGCGCCCCAGGCGAGAGCGTCGGCCGTCGATTGAGTGCTCTCGGTTGGCAAAGCCGAGATACTCGTGCAGATCGCGGACGCGGAGCACCTTCCCCGGGGTGTCGATGAACATGGTCATATGAGCTGGTAGGCGGGGCGGTGGCAGTCTCCGAGGGGGAGGCTGCTGATGACGTTCCATGTGGCGGCGAGCTCGGCCAAGCGGGCTTCAGTCATAGCGAGTGGGTGGCGAAGGCCGGCGGCCGCGGGCCTGCCGCCTGTGGGACCGTCCAAGCCGTCGACTGCACGGAGGCCCCGGCCGGGGCGCGGCGCTGACCCCGGACCAGGCCCTGGACGCGGTGCAGGTCCAGCACCGTGCCGGGCGAGCGCATCAGGGCGGCTCTGCCGGCTGGTAGTGGTCGAAGCCGCCGCCGTGGGCTGCCTCCACGGCGAGCCGGTCACCTTTCTTCGGGCCGTGCATGTGGCTCCCAGTACCGATAAATAACAGAAGGTGCCCCGGTCAGCGCCTACAAGGAGAATTCGGAATGTCTTGCTCCATCCTGCGGGTACAGATTCCGCATGTATGTGAGGTGTAAAGATCGTCTAGAGTCCTGATTTTGGCGAAAGAGGCACTTTTCTACGCAGATACGGCTCTGCCGAACGGGCCCAACTCCTGGGTCGGCAAGAGCTGTAGGGATTCATGAGAGCAACAAGAACGCGGGCTTGGCGCGGGCGTGCCTGGCCCGACCTCCGCAGCGTTTGGACCCGGCGAATAGCCACCTCCATCGCCCTGGCTATGTCCGTCACGCCGCTGTACGGCACCACCGCGACGGGCGCCCTGCAACAGGCTCCGCAGCAGAAGACAGCGGACCGGTATCCGACTGCGGTCGCCGACATCGTGTCCGCCCGTGTAACCGCTCGGCTGTCCGGCAAGCGGGTGGAGGCACTGTCGGAGCGTTCGGAGACGTCGACGACGTGGGTGAACAAAGACGGTTCGTTGACCACTGAGGTGGCAGCCGGAGCGATCCGTTTTAGGGACGCGGCCAGCGCCGAGTGGCGCGACATCGATGTGGACTTCGCCGCTGCCGCGGATGGTTCGGTTGCCTCGAAGGCCCATCCGCAGGGGCTGCGGTTGTCCGGGAAGGCAGGCACGAAGGCAGCGTCGCTGAGGAATGCTCAGTCGGCTGCGCCCACCGATCTGGTGGGCGTGGGCTCGGGTGACGACGCGATCACACTGCAGTGGCGTGGCGGGCTGCCGACGCCGACGCTGAACGGCCCCCGGGCTACATACACCGATGTGGTGCCGGGCGCGGATGTGATCGTCGAGGCGACGCCGACGTAGGGGGTCCTTCGCATCGGTCTTGCCGTCGCCTCGGTTGCCGCGGGAGGCGTGGTGGACGGTTCGGCCAGGCTGTAGAGCAGCCGCTGACCATGGCCAGTCAGGAGAGCGATCACCAGAGCCCCGCCGCCAGCGTTGAGGTCGACGGCCCACGTCACCGGGCCGTCCTCGGCCAGTGCGAGGACGTCGCCTATCAGCTCCATGCGCTCAGGCTCGTTGTTGGGCACCCGGCGCGAGAGCACCTTCGCCCCGTCCGTATCGATCACCGTGCAGTGATGCGCGGCCTTGCCGGCATCCGTCCCCGCCCAGAGCTCGGGCACCCGAGCCTCCCTCGTCGATCGTTTGACTGGTCCCTGCAGACGACCACGCCGACGTGTCCTTACGAAGCGATCTCTGTTCGCTCATCCCAATGAGTGGCCGTGTCGTCGCGGGGCACTGGGCGGCCAATCAGTCAAAGCCACACGTACGGCAAGAGCGCGATAGAGCCACACCCAGGCCCCTGGGTCTCCCGATCGTACGAAGGACCGGAATCAATCCGCCAATACGGTAAGGAGCGTCTCAGTTGGCCCCTAAGCGTTGCACCTGGCCTGGCTGAGCGTGCCTGTTGGCCCGGACCGTTCGCGGGCGGCCCTCCACCAATCTGATCGGCTGCAGTCGTGGGATTTCTCGTTACCCGACAGCGCGGCCGATGAGTTTGCGGCTCGCGGCCAGTCCAAGCTCGTGACACCTCAGGAAGGGACAGCGTCATGTCGGAGCTTCTCGTAGACTTCATCACCTCCCTCGACGGCCACGCATCGGGAGACGGATGGCCCGGTTTCTGGGGCCTCGAGGGCCCGGAGTACCTCGCCTGGCTCGGCGAGCAGCCCGAGGTCACCTATCTGATGGGAGCGAACACCTACCGCCTCATGTCGGGCTTCGCCGCGGGCGAGATCCCGAATGGCCAAGACGAGTTCAGGCCCGAAGAAGAGGCGTCCGTCGACGAGCTCACGCAAGCGTCCAAGGTGGTGTTCTCCTCCTCACTCGAGGAGCCACTGAAGTGGGCCAACTCCACGCTCGTCCGCGACGACGCCGTCGAGGCGGTCCGCGCCATGAAGTCCAGTGGATCGGGGCTCCTCAGCACAATCGGCAGCCTCAGCCTGTGCCGCTCCCTGCTACGAGCCGGACTCGTCGACCGCTTCAGGGTCGTGATGTTCCCGGTCATCACCGGGGCCACGGGCGAAGAACGCATCTACGACGGCTATCCGGACGTTGCCCTCGAGATGATCGAGCACCGCACCTTCGACAGCCGCATCCAGCTCGTCGAGTACAAGCCCCGCGTACTGGAGCGCCCGCCGCTCAGCGTCCCTGCGTGATGTCACCCCGGCGCCGGTCTGGACGGCTGCCAGGCCGGCGTCGGCAGGTGCAAAGCAAGCCCTAAAAGGGGGACGGCCAATGTCAGGACGCCCGGTCACCCGGCCCCGAACCGTCAGATGTGGGGCATGCCGTAGTAGCGGGCGAACTGTTCGAGGTGGCTGGGTTCGCCTGCGTGCTTGTCGGCGTAGTATTCGGGTGCGTTCTTGATCTGTTTCTTGGTCCGGTCGACGTACACCTTCTCCTCGGCGGCGTCGATCTGGCGGATGGTGCCGGCGGGCAGGAGGACGTGCTTCCCTGCGCTGCCTTAGGCGATCTCTCCCATCCTCGTGCCCGTCGGCGCGAGCCCGCGCAATCGTGGCTGTTCCCCCGGGCGCAGGAGCCCCCACTTGCGTTCATTCGAACACGTGAGCGGCTATAGGTGTTATGGCAGGTCAGGCGTCGCGCGGCCGGACCGCGCCCCACCGGACACCGACCGGGGCGCCGCTCCCGCCGGTGCGGGTGCTCCTGCCTGACCTTGTCGTTTAACCTCCGGTGCCCGACGGGGCAGGTTCGATCGGCGTGGCGAGGGTTACTTGGGCGGTCCATGACCAGGGCTCCGGGGGCGGATCCCAGGTCACCTCGACGTCGGTGTCGTGGACGTCGTGCGCGAATTCCACCACCATGACTGCCGCAGCGGCTCGCGCGTCCTGCGGGTCGGTGTTGATCGGAATGTCCAGGCGCCCGCAGAGCATGCCACCTTCTACGGGTTGGATCATGAAGCGCCAGCCTTCCGGCGTCGCAAGCAGGACGATCCCCTTCGGAATGCCCCAGGTGGGGCGCTTCTTCTTCTCCTTCTTGCGTCTCACCATGCCGCTATCCAACATCGTCGGGATCGTGGCGATGAACGGGGGTGGCGGGGCCGCTGCCTCGGCGCGGTTTGGTGCCCTTCTTGTGGTGGGCGGGGCGGGTGTAGGGCTCGCCGGTGGCGAGGACGCGTCCGACGTCGTAGCGGGTGGCGGGCTGTCGGTTCTTCGAGCCGCGCGGGCGTCCGGGGGCGGGTCGTGTGGGTTTTGGTGCACCGGCTGGCGTGCCCGTCTTCGCGTGCAGGTTCTTGAACCCTCGCCGGACCCGGGCGGGGGTGAGTCTGTTCGGTTCCGCGGTTCGTTCCCAGGGACGCCGGAGGCCGCGTGCGAATGGGCGGGCGAGGCTGAGCTGAGCGTGTGAGGCCAGGACGAGCCATGTCCAGCGGTCTGCCGCCGCCGAGTCCCGCAGCTTGGGCCTGGTCCAGCCGAGAGGCTGCTTGAGAAGCCGAAAGGTGTGTTCCACGTCGAAGCGGCGGAGGAACGCTTGCCGGCACCGGTCGACGTCGGCGGGGCCGGCGCCGGTGCCCGACCACCACAGCCAGACAGGCTTGTTCACCCTGCCGCTGGGCAGCTTTTCGACTGCCAGCCGGATCACGGTGCCCTCGATGATGGGCAGCGGTCCCTCGTGGTCGAGCCAAGCCGCCCGTCGGGTCAGCCGGGGGTGCATCCGGTCCCATGCCTGTGCGGTCGCCGCCCCGTATCGGTCGGTGCTGGTGACGGTCGCCGCGGTGGCCTCGCCCCAGGTCTCGGGTCGGCCGAAGACGAACTCGCCGCCGTGCTTGGGCGGGCGCCCGCCCTGCGGCGGGCAGATCCACGGCACCGGAACGGGCTTGCGCATCACCCGGTCCGAGCGGAGCCGGCCCAGAACCTCCACCGGCAGGTCGGCCAGGAGATGGGCGATGCGGGGCGCGTCGTAGCCCGCGTCCAGCACGACCAGGACCTCCGGGTCCCCCTCCAGCCACTGGCCGGCGTCCATGAGGCGTTCGACGACGTCTCGGACCTGACTGGAGGTGACCGTGGCCAAGTCGGCGCCGGGTTCCAGCCGGATCGCGTTCAGCAGCGCGGTCCACGGGGTCCGGGCGGTCTCCAGGGCGGCGACGATCGAGTACGGCCAGCCGGGCACCATCTGGTGCGTGCCCAGGCCCCGGCCGACGGTATGGCGGAAGGAGCGGTCGGAGGAGGTGTCGGCGTCCGGCCGCAGCCACGGGGAGATGTCCACTGCCAGAACGAGCCGACCGTCGCCGACTCGGGGAAGCGGGACGCCGGTCAGTGCCCGCCGCAGCCGGGCGAGGTCAATCCGGCCGTGGTTGATCGCGGAGTACAAGGCCCCGTGCCCGCGTCGAGGCTCGGGAGCGAGCGCCAGGTCCACGAGGGTGCGGGCCGGACCGTCGGTGCACAGCAGCGCGTCGCACAGCTCGAACAGGGCGTCGCTCCGTGCGGTCAGGCACGCGTACTACTCCGAGCGGAACTCCGCCATCACCGTGAACGCGCCTCGTTGAACCTCGTGCTCGACCAGTCCCACGATCCCGGCCTCCGTGCTGCGCTGTCGCTCAGCACAGAATCGGCCCGCGGAGTCTCACACCGCTGGTGAACTGGGCAAACACCGAACAAGTTCGACCCTCGTTCGACGCCGGACCATAAACGTCAAGCTGACTGCCTGATTGCAATCCGGAGCTGCCCGAGCCCGGATGGTCTGACGCCCTTGGGGTGCCTTGCCTATGGGTGGCCGTTCATCCTGAGAGCGATTAGACCTGGCTGAACTGCTTGTCGGAGCGATCTGACACTCTGCTCGCCATGATTGATGACGACTTCATCGGCACTCAGGCACCGGTCCGCAGGATTCTTGATCCTGCCGAGGCGATCGCCACGTTGGAGGGCGCTGTTCCTGGGCTGGTAAATCACCGCAGGCCGGAGCCTGCGAGGCTTGACTGGAGCGTCATTGAGGACGGGCTCGGCGTCATCTTGCCTGCCGACTTCAAGTGCCTGGCCGAGCTGTATCCCGCGTTCGCGCTCGACGACTTCCTGCTCGTCTCCCTTCCCGACCCGGGCAGGGAGATCTACCGTTTCCGGGCCATGCGGGATGACCGGGACTGGTGGGACTCTGATGATGCCGCCGACCTGCGCAGTCCCCATCCAGCGCCCGGCGGCTTGCTGCCGTGGGGTGAGTCAGCCGAGGGCGACCGGTTCTTGTGGAGCTCCATCGAGCACAGCCCGCAGAAGTGGCAGGTCACCGTCGCGTCTCGGAACGGGGGCTGGTGGCACTACGAAGGCGGAGTCGTGCAGTTCCTGGCCGAGCTCTGTGATGGAACGCTGGAACCTTGGGCGCTGCCCCCGGTCAGCCCAGAGGTCACCGATTCCTGACTACCTGGGCAGAGCTGGGGCGAGGACCGCTCGGGGGCCTTGCGTGGCTTGGTGATGGGGCGGGTCATGTAAGACGGGCCATTGATGTAGTGCGTGGTCTGGTTCTGTGACCTGCGGGTGTTCGGATGGTTTGGCTGCTGTGTGTTGATGTGGAACCCGTTGCGCTCGTAGTGGCTGGGGGTTTATGGGCTCGAAGGCTGCTGGGTTGGCTCCATCGACCACCTCGCTTCGGCGTCCGGTCCGGAAGCAACGGCTCGACCGCGCCCACTGCGCGTCACTCAATGGCACACCCGAACCAACGATCAGATGATCCGAACGAAACGGTCTAGTTCACTGAACACGCGATGGCACGGCCTCAGCATCCGCTGTCATCGGACAGCACTCACCCGGGCTGTGCAAACCGACCCTGCAACACGACTACGTGTTCAGCCCTGACCGGCGTAGACATGCCTAACGAACGACCAACCAGGCCCTGGCAGCAGCGCGGGCACCGGTCGAGCGCGGCGTCGCCCGCCTCAAGACCTGGCGGATCTTCCGTCACGCCCGCTGCAGCCCAACCCGCATGACGTCAATCGCAAGAGCCGCCCTCGCCCGGGAGCGGCAACGCTGAAAACGCTCAATGATGGGGCAACGGAGCTCCTTCGGGACAAGCTGTCGTGGTCGACTGCCTGTTCCAACGAGCTCCGTTGCTCTGCGTCCAAAGTCTTCAACTGGCTTGCCCGACCTGTGGACACGTCAACTACCCGGCCCTGGGTCAAGGCCTCACCGTCGACTACCCGACGATCCGATCTCGAGCCGGATTCGCCATGTCGACCACACGGGTCACCGCGGGGCGGCGACCTCCAGCGGAGCCGCGGCCGGGGCCCCGGGGGACGGGGTCGCCGCGGCGGCTGCCGTCTCGGGGACCGAGTCCGTCTCGTGCACGGCTTCGGAGGCCTGTTCACGGCGCCGCACCAGGTACCCGGCCGCGATGAGGACCAGCGCGATGGTTCCGGACAGCGCGGGCCAGTACACGTAACGGAAGTTCGACTGGGGCGCCGTGGGCACGTAGGCGAGGATGTACAGCACGGTGCTGGCCCCGAGGAGCCTCAGCTCCCGCGAGTAGGGCCCGACCCAGCGGCGGCGCAGGGCAAGGACCAGGGAGATGGCCAGCCAGAACCAGCCCTCGAACAGCATCGGCAGATCGCGGTCGAAGCCGGTCACATAGCTCTGCAAGGTGAACTTCATGGGCTGGCTGACCGGCGCGCTCTTGAGGACGTCGAGCTTGGTCGCGGAGCCGTCGTAGAAGGCCAGGTTGCCCTGGAAGAGGAGCTTCGCGAACACCTGCACCCGGTACGCGGCATAGTCATTCAGGTGCTTGGGCATCTGCTGCGTCCACATCCGTACGAGGACGTCGGCGTTCTGGCTCAGCTCGGTGGCACCGAGCGACAGGTCCCTCGGGTAGCAGTTGAAGTACACGTCGGCCTGGATTTGCCGTTTCTGGCACTGGACGGTGGTGGTGACCAAGCGGTCACGGAAGTCCGCGCTCGCTCCGGCCTGCTCGGCGGCCGCGCGCACCTGCTTCGGGGTCAGTACGTGAGTGAGGTCGTCCAGGGGAATCTGCGCGTACTGGCGGGTGGCCACGGGGCTCGTGGCCGCCGAGACGGCGACGCTGCCGACCGCGGTGACCGCGATGAGAGCGCCGGTGGCGACCAGCCAGCGGCGGCGGCCCGGGGCGGGCCACACGGCCATGACCAGCAACACGAAGACAGGGATCGCGGCCGGGAAGCCGTTCTTGCGGACCAGGATGGCGTACGCGAGGAACAGCACACCCAGGACCAGCAGGGACCAGCGCGTCTTGGTCCGGCCGGCGGGCAGTTCGCGCGCTGTGAGCGCCACCGCGAGGACGGCGAGCATGGCGTACGCCATGTGCACGTCCTTCCACACCACCCCGGTGAAGGTCAGGATGTGCGGGGCGAGGCCGACTGCGAGCATGGCGAGGGACAGGGCACGGCTGCCGGTCTTCTTCCACAGCAGTCGGGCGAGGACCCACAACGTCGCCCACAGGACAGCGATCTGGAGCGTGGCCATAGCCGAGATGGCACCGGTGGTGTCGATGAGGATGCGCCACAGCAGGGCCATCACCGGCGGGTGCCAGTCGGTCACCGGCCGGTCTCCCAGCGCCTGCATGAGCTGCTCCACGCTGTCCGTGCTCAGGTAGCCGGGGTGGAAGATGGCATTCACCACGACGCCGCAGATGATCGCGATGACGGCCAGGCAACACGGCCAGGGCTCGCCGCGCCGCCAGGCGCCGCGCAGTGTCGTGGTCCACCGGTCAGTGCTGACGGTCACGGGAATGGCGTCCTTTCCAGGCTGACTGAAGACCAGGTTGCGGTAGGCGACGAAGCGCAGCAGCGTCGCCGCCGCCCAGCCGATCAGCCGCGCCACGTTGTCGCTCAGGGACGACCCCAGGCCGAACAGTTCGTGCGAGACGAAGACGGGGACGGCCGTCACGGCCATGCCCGCCAGGTTGATGACCAGAAACCAGATGAGCTCACTGCGCTGTGCGCCGCCGCGTCGGTCCCGGTAGGTCCAGTAACGGTTGCCGAACCAGCTCACAGCCATCGCGAGCAGGGTGGCGACCACGGAGGCAAGCACGGGCGTACCGCCCAGGATTCCGCCGCCCGAGGAGGCGGAACCGAAGATCATGAGGTTGAAACTGGCGGTCTCCACCACGAATGCGAGAGCGCCGACAACGCCGAAGGCCGCGACCTCCCGCCAGACCTTGCGCGCCCACGCGGGCATGCGCCGACTCCACGCCATCGTTTGCAGCATGGACAGAACGTAAGCGCACGGAAGTCATGTGAACAAATTAGGGATAACATCCGAACGATCAAGGTCATCACCCTGTCCGTTTCCTAACCATAACGAGGACCACCCGATGAATCCGGCGATTGCGTGTGTCGTCCCCTGCTACAACGAGGAGGCCGCCATCGGCAAGGTCGTTCGCGACCTGCGCGCATCTCTCCCCGAGGCAGTCATCTATGTGTACGACAACGCCTCCACGGACGACACCGTCGCCGAAGCCCTCAAGGCGGGCGCTGTGGTGCGCCACGAACTCCGCAAGGGCAAGGGCAACGTGATCCGCCGCGCATTCGCCGACATCGAGGCGGACGCGCTCCTCATCATCGACGGCGATGACACCTACGATGCGTCGCGCGCCCGCGAGATGGTCGAGTTGCTCTTCGAAGGCCCGTACGACCAAATCGTCGGCGCCCGGCGGGAGATAGTCGAGACGGCATACCGCGCGGGCCACGCGGTCGGCAACAAGATGCTGACCGGCACCGTCCGCTCACTGTTCGGCAACGACGTCACCGACATGCTGAGCGGCTACCGCGTCTTCTCGCGCCGCTACATCAAGTCCTTCCCGGCGCTCTCGCACGAGTTCGAGACCGAGACCGAGATGACGGTGCACTCACTCAGCCTGCGTCTGCCCACGGCCGAGATAGAGGTCGATTTCAAGGACCGCCCGGCCGGCAGCGTCAGCAAGCTGCGTACCTACCGCGACGGCTGGCGCATCCTGAAGCTCATACTGGGCCTCGCCCGCCGCCAGCGCCCCTCGCTGTACCACTCCGTCGTCGCCAGCCTGCTCGCCCTCGTCTCCCTCATCCTGGGAGCCCCACTGATCAGCGAGTTCATCCAGACCGGCACGGTCCCGCGCCTCCCCACTGCCGTACTGTCGGCCTCGATCATGATCATCGCGGTGCTCGTGCTGCTGGTCGGGTACATCCTGGAGTCCTTCATGCACATGCGTCAGGAGCAGGCACGCCTCGCCCACCTGAGGTACCCGGCCCCGACCCGAGACACGGACTTCGTCCCGGACATGCTCCGCCAGAACGCCCCCAAGCCGTCCTGACGACACCGCACCGCAGCTGACGCTGGAGGGGGTGGTGCTTGGTGTACCACTGACCAGGTGTGTTGTGGATGGTTCTAGCGTGTAAGGGCTCGGCTGGCGTTTGTGGTGGTCAGACCAAAACCCACCCGCCCGGCCCCGGTCGCCCGGCCGGGACCTGCTTCGGGATGCGGCTTGGATGGTGCGCTGTCCAAAGGTCAGTGCTGAGTAGGTGTCGGGCTTTCAACTGCCCAAGGTGTGGAACGGGGTCGTCCACGGAGCGGCCACTGGCGGGTTGCCATCAGCGACGCGTACTGCGTGCGAGCCACGGCGTGCGAGTGGTGTCCGCGATCAGTTCCTTGTAGGTCTCGTCGCCGGGGAGGGGGACGATGAGCCACTGGCCCGGGGGGAAGAACCGGCCCTTCGTGTAGGCCAGTCCGCCGTACACGGAGCGCAGGAACGCCGGGACGGAGTCCCGGGGCACGTCGTGGAACTCGACGTGATCCACGGTGATTTTCACGTCGTCCTCGGGGAAGACCCGGACACTCACGGTGGGTGAGCCAGCCAGTTCGACGAACGCCTCGTGCGGCAGTGAGCCGTCGGGGTCGAGGGTCGCGAAGACGCCCGCCGAGGTGCGGCGTGACGTCTGGTCGGCGCCTATGTCGTGGGTGACGGTCATCGCCAGGCGGTAGTCGTCCGCGATCTTGCGTATCGCGGTGACGGCGGCCTCAGTGGACGCCAGGTGGGGGTGTTCCATGGTCACGATTATTCCTTAGCTTGCCGTTCATCCACGGGCGTCGAACTGAGCCCGGACTCGTACGGGTTTCCCCAGCGCACAGGACGTGCGCGAGGCCCAGCCTCGATCCTGTGCTCAGGGTTGGTCCGCACGGAGGCCGCCTGTACCCCGGGATCAACCGGGGCCGGATCGACGTCGCCCGCCCGCGTCGCGCGCTGACGGACGTGCCGTTGCCCCCGTCCGAACGATGGTCGCCTGGTGCCGGCCGTGGATGTCTCTCCCTGGTTGCGGCAGGACCAGCGGCCGGACCGTCTGCGGTGCGGGTCCCTGCCGCGTGGTCGTTCTCAGCGCCAGGGGTCGAGGGCGTGCTTGCCGCTGGTCTGGCCTTCTTCGAGCTGGCGCAGCACGTCCGGCCCCAGTGCCAGAGGGTGGATCCGCGGCGTGCCGGGCTGGTAGACGCCTTGGCCGATGAGCTCGTCGAGCTCGACGAGCAGTTCCCTGAAAGCGGCCGGGGCTGCTGCTGCCCAGTTGAAAATGTGCAGGCCCTTGACCTGGGCGTAGTGGGTGAAGATGAAGTCGCGGGTGGAGAAATCGGCGTGCCCGGAGGCGGCGCCGAAGATGACGATGCGTCCGGTGAACGGCTTGGCGACCGTCAGGCTGGTCCCGAAAGTGGCCTCGCCCACGGATTCCAGTACCAGGTCGACACCGCCGGTCAGACGCAGGATTTCCTCGGCGAGATCGGGGCGTCGGCTGTCCAGCACCTCGTCGGCTCCCAGGGCCTTGACGGTGGCGTGCTTGGCCGGCGAGGCCGTGGCGATGACGCGTGCGCCGTAGTGCCGGGCGAGGCGGACGGCGGCCTGGCCCACGCCTCCGGCCGCCGCGTACACCAGCACCGCCTCACCCGGCTTGATCTCGCCCAGCGGCTTGAGTGCGGCCAGCGCGGTCGCCCAGTTCAGCACCAGGCCAAGGGATTCGGCGTCGCTCCAGCCGGATGGGACGGGGAGCACGCTCGCGGACTGCATGGTCATGTACTGCGCGAACGCGCCCGCACCCACCCCCACGACATGGGTGCCGAGCGGAAGCGGGCTCTCGACGTCCGGGGCGGCGTCCACGATCTCGCCGACGGCTTCGAAGCCTGCCGCGTAGGGCGCCTGCGGCCCACCCTCGTAGGTTCCACGGCTTTGCAGGACGTCCGCGAAGTTGACCCCAGCGGCCCCCACACGGATCAGGTACTCGCCGGGCCCCGGGCTAGGGCGGGGCTGGTCGATCGTCAAGGTCAGGTCCTTCGGACCCTGGTGTGACTGCTGGACCAGGGCCTTCATCAGCTGCTCATCAGTACTCATGGGACGACCTTAGGCAGCTGACGCTTGTGTCAAGGTCAAATGGCATTCACGAACTGGCCGAACGGGCCTTCCGGAGGAAGGCTTCGAGGGCCGCCTGCTGGCCGCTGAGGATGGCGATGCGTGCGGCGAGGCGGTCGCGGTGGCTTTCCACCTCGGCCAGGAACTCCGGACACACTTCGTCAGTGAGGCGGGGCAGTACGTCCCGGATGAGCCGCACGGGCAGCCCGGACGCCAGCAACTCGCGGATGAGCCGCACTTGGTCGATGGTCGTCTGGCAGTAGTCACGGAACCCGTTGGAGCAGCGGCCGGAGGCGATCAGGCCCTCGGCCTCGTAGTAGCGCAGCGCACGTGCGCTGACACCGCTGACTCTGGAAGCTTCACTGATCTGCATGTCCGGCGACAACGTCCAGACGCGTCGCGATCTTCCAATACCCCGCACACGGCTTGAAGACCTGACAGAACTCAACAGGTCAGACAACCGCCCACGACCAGTACGAGCACGAGGAGGCCCTGCCACGCCACATACGTGATCTGCGCAGTCGGCCTGGCGACAACTCAGTGGCCAGCCGGCGTCCGCAGGGTCCCCCAGGGAACCGTGACCTGCAGGGCGGCCACGCGGTGCCGGAGGGGGATGAACGCCAGGAGGTAGCACAACCCGCCCAGCGGGAGAGAGTCCGAGTTCAGCGCGATCGCGACGGTGCCCAGAACGAACAGCACGAGCGAGCGGATGCCGCCGGGGCCCCTGAGCCCGGCCAGGAGGGCGATCATGCCGACGTACAGGAACAGCGGTACGACCGCTTCGCCGTGATGAGGGCGGCGACCTTCTCCTGGAAGGTGTCGCGGAACCCGCCGGGGTCCCAGCTCATGCTCAGGGCCACGATGAGCCGCTCGGCCTTCGTCAGCTCCTTCTCCGAGGCCCGGGCCTTGCCGGGGAGGAGCGGCCCGGCGCGATCTCGTCGGGCTCTTCCGGTTCGACCTTGACGCACTCGCCTCCGGCGTCGTACCCCTAGACCTCGCCCCCGCCATTCAGCCGCCGGTCAGGCAGGTGCCAGTGGTAAGGCGCCACCAGGGCGTCGATGGCGTCCGGCCCCCAGCTACCAGGGGCATACGGCTGCACCGCCGGCGGCTCGTCGAGCAGCGGTGCCGCCACTTCCCAGAGCCGTTCGACGCCGTCGGACCGGGTGAACAGGGACTGGTTGCCGCGCATGGCCTCGAGGAGGAGGTGCTCGTAACCTTCCAGGAAGCTCTGTGCCGCGAACGAGGTGCCGTAGTCGAAGACCATTTCGCCGTCGGTCAGCCGCATCGACGGTCCCGGCTCCTTGACGAGGAACCGGGCCGTGATGGAGCCGGGGTCGTCGAAGTCGATGACGAGTTCGTTGCCCCGGCCGTCCGCCGCATCCCGCGCGTCCAGCGGGAACATCCGCAGGACCGGCTCGCGCAGGCCGATCGTGACCACGTGCCGACCCTCGGCCAGGGCCTTGCCCGTCCGCAGGAGGAACGGCACTCCCGACCAGCGCCAATTGTCGATCTCGGCCCGCAGGGCCACGAACGTCTCCGTGTCCGACTCCGGATCCACGCCCTCCTCGGCACGGTAGCCGGCGTACTGGCCGCGGACGGCGTGCGCGGGATCCAGCAAGCGCATGCTGTGGAAGACCTTGACCTGCTCGTCCCGGAGCGGGCCCGCCTCCAGAGCGACCGGCGGTTCCATGGCGATGAAGCCGAGCAGCTGGAACAGGTGGGTGACGACCATGTCGCGGAAGGTTCCGGTGCCCTCGAAGAAGCGGGCGCGGCCCTGGATGTCGATGTGCTCGGGCACGTCGATCTGTACGTGGCTGATGTGCTCGCGATTCCACAGCGGCTCGACCAGACCGTTGGCGAAGCGGAGGGCCAGGACGTTGTCGACGGCCTCCTTGCCCAGGAAGTGGTCGATCCGGAACACCCGTGATTCGTCGAAGACCGCGTGGATGGCCGCGTTGAGGGCGCGAGCGGATGCGAGGTCCGTACCGAAGGGCTTCTCGACGATCACGCGGGCGTCCTCAGCGAGCCCCGTGGCACCGAGGAGGTCGATGACGGAGGTGAAAGCGACCGGGGGCACGGCAAGGTGGAAGAGCCGGCGCGGCTCGCCCCCGAGCTCCGCCTCCGCCGCGCGCACGGCCGTCACCAGGGGCTCCGCGGCTCCCGTGTCGGCCGCACCGAAGGACAGGGCGGCCGCATACGTCTCCCAGGCCGGGCCCTCCGGCCGTGCGCGCCCGAATTCCGTTACGGCCTGCCGCGCGTGATCCCGGAACTCCTGGTCGGTGAGGGCCTCCGTGGCAGGCGCCGTACCGACGACACGGTAGTGCGGTGGCATCAGCCCGGCTCGCGCCAGATGGAACAGCCCGGGAAGCAGCTTGCGCCGGGCCAGATCACCCGTGGCGCCGAACAGGACAATGACGTGGTCCGCAAGGGGTTCGCACTGCTGGGTCGGCTGAGCCATCGGACATCCTCCCTCATCCGCGCCTGAACTCCGCACGGCGCGAGTGCGGCAGCGGGCGCCCCCGGCACGCCCCGGGCCCGTGCCGGCTCCACCTACGCGGCGGCCGTGCGCCCTCACACCCACTCTGCACGCCCGCGACCGATCCGGCACCCGGGATCGCACGAAGGGTCCGGTGTTCCGGCCTGGTCTCCAGCCGGACGGCTGGACGGCATGGGAGGGGGCGGGTAGGGGAGAGTGGCAGGGCCGCCTGCCCTGGACTGGGCGCGGTTCGGGCGGGGGGAGGGGGGTGTCGTCGGCGGCCGGCGAGGCGGTCGGGGCCGGGCGGCCGGCGGGATCTACGCTCACGCATCCCGGGACCGCCTGCAGGACGCCGAGCAGCAAGCAGAGACCAGCGGCGCATGGACGCAACGCTCCCATACCCCCATGGGTATGCGCGGGTTCGGATTGACTGCGTCCCCCGGATGGCCGTGGAGCGAGCACCGCCGCCCCTGGTGCGGCCTGTGTGTTGTGGATGGCGTGTTCTGGGGCGGCTGGAATCCTTGTACCGCCGTGGGTCGCCGGGTCGCACCGTCCGTGGTGAGTGCTGCCCGCAGGGCTGGCTGGCGGCACCCTCGATCTTGTAAGGGGGAAAGGGCATGGCGACGGGCATCGTGAAGTGGTGAAACTCGGAAAAGGGCTTCGGCTTCATCGCGCAGGACGGGGGCGGCGACGACGTGTACGTCAGACCTCCGCGATCGACGGCGGCGGGGAGATCCAGGAAGCCGAGCCCGTCGAGTTCGAAGTCGTTCAGGGGGAGAAGGCGCTGGAGGCCAGGTCGGTCCGCCATCTCTGAGGCCCTGGCCCGCGCTGAGGCTCCTGGCTCCCGCATGAGCTGCCTTCAACGCCATGCGGGAGCCGTTGCGTTGTGGGACCCGCGCTCCTGCCGGTCGGCAACCCGGCGGGCCTCGGCACCCTGATCCTGGCCGCGCACGCGACGGGCCCGGCGCCGCAGAACGCGTCCGCGAAGGCATCGGACCAGGCGGCGGACAAGAAGGACAAGGAGAAGGACTCGGGCGGCAAGAAACGTCTGGTGGATGATCCTCGCGGGCGCCGCGGCCGGCATGGGCATCGGCATCGTGCTCAGCGGCCGCCGGAAGAAGAACCAGCTCTGATGCGCGGACCTCCGCATCCATGATCACGATCTACGGCTGGAGTACTAGAGCGTGTCCGGCGGGTCACACGGCCGACTTCACCCTCAGTAACCTTCCAGGACATCCTTTACTGCGTCATGGAAGTCGTGCCGCAGTGACCTGATCTGATTCCACCAGCGCTCTCGGTCTTCCAGTAAGGGAGATCTTCCCAGCTGGAAGGTAACGGCCGGTACCCGGCACGCCACGAGAATTCTGACCGCCAGGCGGTATATCTCTTCAGGCCCTACCGCTTCGATAGAGTGCACACTCTCGTGAACCTCATCAAAAGCGGACAGAACATCTTCAATAATTGGATCAGGAGCCAAAAGGGTTCGCCGAAACTGCGCCAACGAGTTCTGTAGAAGCCTGTACTCGGCACGACGCGCTTCAGCCAGCCAACGCGCGCGCTCCGCCTCCTCCTGCTTGCGCACAAGTTCCATGGCATTGCGGTGGCTGGCCTCTGCCGCTTCCAATACGTTGCGGTGGTTGGCAGCGGCGATCTCCAAAGCAGTCCGATGGGACACCTCGACCTGACGTAGGGCGGTGCGCATCTGCCAGCGGCCCAAGAGCACGCTCACGGGGATTCCTGCGAGGGCCAGGATTGCGGCAACACCCGTTGCATCCATGACAAGAATCATCGCTGATGCGATCCGTCCTCATGTGCAGTTGCCGGAACACCCCCTGTTTCGATTGCCGCGCCTGTGCCTTGGCCGCTCCACGGTGATCTGGGTAAGCCCATGCCGGAGAGCCCAAGCACCTGATCCGCCGGACAGGAGACGCCGGAATCTGAGTCGACCGACACCAGGGCGGGGCAGGCGAGCGGCGGCGCGACGCTTCCGCGTAAGGCGAAGTGCCCGGTCACGTACGCGAAGGGCCCGGCCCCTGAATCCCACGATGGCGGCGGGAACGGTACGGGGAAGGACTCGGCCGATCCCGGGGCGGGGCAGGCGGGCAGCCCGGCGCTTCCGCGCAAGGAGGCCGGCAGTAGCAGCAGCTAGTCCGCGTGCGGCGGGGAGTCGGTAGGTGCGGGCGGCCGCCCTGACCGGGTACCCGCCCGCACTGCGGTACGGGTCTGGGCTGGCCGGTGCGCGAACAGCGGGACCGCGGCGGCGATAGATGCCGAAGGGCGGCCCGGAGCGGGTTGGCGTGCTCGGGCAACTGCTCCACCCGCCCCGCCACCACGGCGAAGCCCGGCGGGTCCGGCCCGGGTCCGGCCCGGGGCCGGGTGGGTTCGCCGTGCCCTGGGAGGTCCCACGACCAGGGCGTGCCTCGACGGCGGGGGGTTACCCTTCGATCGCCCTTGCTGCCAGTGCGTGGGTGACCTGGCACGGCAGGAGGTCGTTGCGCGGGTGTTGGCCTCAGCGGATCAGGTCCCTGGGCCCCGTCTGCGATGGGATTTCCATGCTCTCGACCAGTTTGCGCGCGGCAGCCGGCACCGCGCTCGCCATCGGACTCATTGCCGCGTTCTCAGGTCCGGTCCGGCCCCAGGCCGGCGCCCTGTCCATGACACCCGCGGCTGCGGCCGTGTCCGCAGCGTGCGCGTTCCGGCCCCACCATGAGCAGGGGGCGAAGGACGTGGGGACACCCCCGGCCACACCGCCCTACGCAGGCATGGTGCAGGCCACGCTCAAGACGAACCTGGGGGAGCTGGAGCTCGCCCTGGACGGGGCGAAGGCACCCTGCACCGTCAACTCCTTTACCTACCTCGCGCAGAGGAACTTCTTCGACAAGACCCACTGTCACCGCCTCACCACGGGGGCGTTGAAGGTCCTGCAGTGCGGCGATCCGACCGGCACGGGCTCGGGCGGGCCCGCCTACACGTACGGCGATGAGAACCTGCCGAAACCCTCTTCCGGCAGGCGGACCGCCATCTACGCGAAGGGGACCGTCGCCATGGCCAACGCGGGCCCGGGCACCACCGGGAGCCAGTTCTTCATGGTCTACGGCGACTCCGAACTGCCCCCGAAATACACGGCCTTCGGCAAGATGACCAGCGGCGTGGATCTCCTGGAGCAGGTCGCGATGGCCGGGACGGACAACATCAACGGCGAAGGCGACGGCGCCCCCAAGAAGACGGTCACCATCGAGGACGTTGTCGTCGGCGGCCATGGCGGCAGTGCGGCCAGGTAGCCGACGGGAGGGGCGAGCGCGGCGGTGGACAACTGCCGTGCTCCGGTCACGGCGTTCCCCGGCGCCGGGGTTGCCGCCGCCTTGGCTGGGCCCCGAGAGCTTCAGGGGTGGGGGAGGAGGTTTGCCCCGAGGGGTTGTTCCAGACGGTCCAGGGAGTGGTGGAGGCCTTGGCCACGGGTGTCAGCTCAGTGCGACCTCGCCTGCGTGGAGGGCACCCATGACGCGCTCTACGGTCTCCCGGGCTTCGCCGACCGGAGCCGCGTAGCCGATAGCGCCGCGCGCGGCTTCCTCTCCAAGGGTCCGGGTGATCACCCACGCGGCAAGGTACTGCGATGGTCCGCGAAGCTGGTGGCCCAGCAGCTTGGCACGTGGGCGAGACCTGACGACGCCCAGTGACCCGCGGAGCAGCACGCCGTAGCTCTCACGCGCCCCTGGTGCTTCCTGCCGGCGCTCACCGTCGTCCCTGACGGGTGCGGGCCGCCCTCCACAGGGGGGCGGCCCGCATGTCCACTCTGCGGCCGGGTCATGGTTCCGCAGGGGCCGTCTGTGGTCAGAAGTCTCTGAGCAGGCGGCCCGCGCCAGCGATGCGGTCGGTGATGCCGTGCTCGCGCAGGGCGTGCCACAGTGTGGCCGTGTTGATCGCGACGACGGGTTTGCCGAGCTCGGCCTCCAGGGCCTCGGCCTGGGAGACGAAGGAGAGGTTGGTGCCCACCTGCACGATGGCCTCGATCGAGGGGCCGTCCAGTGCGGTGACCATCTCCAGGATCCGGTCGGGTCCCACCCTGGCGATATCCGTCGCGGTCGGGCAGCGCAGTCCTGAAACGGCTGCCACATCGAATCCCGATTCGCTGAAGAACCGGCTGACCTCACGGTCGGCCACCGGCTGGTAGGGGGAGAAGACTGCGATGCGCCGGCACTTCAGGGCGTGCAGTGCGGCCCGGCAGGAACTTGCGCCGGTGGTGACCGGGAGGCCGGTGCGTTCGCGTAGTCGGCGTTCGAAGGCCGCGTTGCCCGCTACGCCGCCCCAGAACGTCTCCGCGGACATCCCCATGACCATCCGGTCCGGTTCGGCCGTAAGGACGTCGCGGACGGCGGTGTCAAGGGAAGCCCTGATCTGGGACAGGAGCGCCTCAAAGTCACGATCGTCGGCCATGGCCGGGTGTGGGATGTGCATGGAGCCCGTGCGGTATGCGACTCCGGGAATTCGTGCACTCCAATAGTCGTGTTCGACGACGGTGTTGGTGCTCGGCACGATGACTCCGAAGACGGCTCGTGGGCCCACGGTATTGGTCATGGCGGATGCTCCAGTTCGTACGGGTAAGGGACAGTCACCGCGAGTGGCGTACGCGCCGGGGCTCCAGATCCGGTTCGCCCAGACTGCAGAGCGCTGGTGGCAGGGTGATCATGGCGGTGGTCCCGACGCCCTTGCGCGCTGCTCGAAGTTCCACGTGGATCGCGTGATGCTCGGCCAGCCGGGCCACGACGTACAGGCCCATCCGGCGTCCTGCGGAGCCATCCAGTGCCGGCGGAACGGCGAGACGCCGGTTGTGGTGTGCGAGCTCTTTGGTGGTGAGGCCAAGCCGAGGTCGCTCACCTCGATTCAGGTACGTTGACGATGCGTACGCGCTGGTACTGCTCACCTCACCGGCTGCCGCACGCAGGATTCTTTCCAGCGGGATCGGCTCGCCCCAGCCGCTGTTGATGAGCGCGACGGAGAGCAGCACGACGAGGAGTGTGCACACGCCGGAGCGGACCGCGGTGTCCCCGGCGTCGGTGAGCGCGCCGGTGGTGATGTCGGCAAGGTCTTGGCCGAGCTGGTCTTCGACCTTGTGCAGCTGGTCCACTTGCGCGCCGGCGAAGTCGAAGAACGCCTGTGGAGTCGTCGCAAGTCCGGCGCCCGTCGGAGTACCGGACATGACAGGGGCGCGCAGCTGCGTGAAACGTTCCATGCCGAGGGCGGAAACGGTCGAGGAGAAGAGCTGGGCGTCCCCAGGGCCGGCGCCCGCCTGGAACTCTCCCAGAGCTGCCCGCTCGAGGCCTGCGGCTACCTGTACGCGCTCTGCGGCTTCGGCGGTTCCCAGACGTCCGCCGAGGACCGCCGTGATGAGTGAACGCTGCGTGGACATGGCGGATTTCACGACGGACAAGCAGGAGAGGGACTTGCCTTTGGCGCTGGCTTCGGGGGTGAGGGAGATCTCGTTGTGCAGCCCAAGCAGGGGAGCGATGAGGGTCTCGTACTGGCGCTGGACGTCCAGGGTGTCCTGGTAGGTCTCGGCCGCCTTCGGCTGTTGCCTCAGGTTCCCGGTTGAGGTTTCTTGCGCTCGCTGCTCGGCTTCCTCGGCGCTTCGGCGGACTTGAGGCAGGGAGGGGGCCCGCTGGATGAACTCCTCGAGCCGTTTGCGCAGAGCGGGCTGCGAGCCCGGGATTCTGCTGGCCGCGTCAAGGAATTCCTTCCACGCCCTGTCGGTGGCTGCCGCGGGTTGCGCTGACGGTGGGACTGCCCTCTTTGGGGCGGCCGCAGGCCTGTCGGGTGGCAGGGCTGATCTTCCGGCTTCGTCCTGGAGGGCAGCTGCCAGCACGGCTGCCTGCCGGGAGAGGCTTGCGGTGGCTGCGGCCTCGGTTGCCGTGGTGGCGGAACCGGAGGCTTCAAGGCTGCGCAGGGTGCCCAGGGCGGAGAAGGCCACCAGCGGGATGACGGTGATGGTGGCCAGGCGGGACGTGAAGCCCCAGTTGGCCGGCGATATGCCTGCGGAGCGTCGACGCCCGGGCGTATCGGTAGAGGTGTGCCTGTGCTGTCCGGACCGTCGCGGGAGGGGCCATCGGATCGGCAAGTCGGCACTCCTGACAGGGAGACAAACGAGTTGACGTGTTTCGTTCAGTGAAACGATGTTTCGCAAAACTAGAGGGGTGCGGCCCGACCGTCAACCGATCCCCGACGCCGGCTTTTCGTGTGGCCTGTGGAGAAGCGTGCGCGCTCCTCACGCAACTCCCTGAGGTAACTCAGTGCGTCGACCTGGATGGTGTGGCGGCTGGAGGCGACGTACCGCCGTGCCGTGCGGGCGTGGTACTCGCTGATCTCGCGCTGCATCGTGTCGTGCGAGGGCAGGCGGCAGCGGCCTTGGAGCAGGTCGGCCACCCAGCGGGACTGCGCTTCGGCCAGCGGCATGATCGCGCCGAGCGGCTGGACGAGCCCGATGAAATACAGCCCGCTGTGGTCGGGGGAGACGACACGTCGGTACAGGTTCACCGCGTTGTCGGCCGGGTTGATCAGCTTCTCCGGCAGGAAGGGGAAGTCGATGTCGTAGCCGGTGCAGTAGATGATTGCGTCGATCTCCTCCCGGCTGCCGTCCTCGAAAACGACGCCCGATGTGTCGAGTTCCTTGATCATTGGAGTGACGGTGATGTCGCCGTGGCCCAGGCGCGAGAGCAGGTCGTCGGAGATCGTCGGGTGGGCGCCGAGGACACCGTGGCCCGGCTCGGGCAGGCCGTATGCGGACAGGCGACCGCGGCTGAGCCGCAGGAGCAGCGACAGTCCGAGGGCCTGGATCGTGAGCGGGGCCCGTGCGAGCCAGGACCCGGTGAGGTGATCCGTCGGGGTTCCGAAGAGGTACTTGGGCAGGATGTGCGCCCCGCGGCGCATGGTCAGGAAGGTGCGCGCGGAGACGCGTGAGGTTTCGACGGCGATGTCGCACGCGGAGTTTCCGATACCCAGGACGAGAACCCGCGCTCCGGCGAAGGCCTCGGGGGTGCGGTAGTGGTGCGAGTGGGTCTGGCTGCCGGTGAAGGAACCCGTTCCGGCGAGCGCCGGTTGTGGCATGCGGGGCTTCCAGTGGTGTCCGTTGGCAACCAGCACCGCGTCGTAGACGCGGCTGATCGATGCGCCGTCCTCGATGTCTCGTGCCGTCACGGCCCACCGGCCGTCGGGTGTCTTGGCGACCTCCGTCACCTCGGTGCGGAACGCGATCGAGGGACGCAGGCCGAAGTGGTCGACGAACGCGTCGAAGTAGCGCGCGATGTGGAAGTGGCTCGGGTAGACCGGGTAGGCATCCGACATCGGGAAACAGGCGTACTCCATCACCTGCCGGGAGGTGTTGATATGCAGGGACCGGTAGGCCGAGGACATGCCGTTGTCGTTCTGGTAGCGCCAGTTGCCGCCGACCTCGGAGCCGCTCTCGTAGCAGTCGTAGGGGATGCCGCGCTCGGCAAGTACCTGGCAGGCTGCGATGCCGGATGAGCCGGCTCCGATCACGCAGATGCGTTCCATCCGGACCTCCATTATGACCACCCGGTCACATGACCGGGTGGTCATACGGTCGGCGCGCGCCTGCATAATTGTCAACCAGCATGCAAAAGGCGGCAGTTGTGCAACTCGGGAAGCCTCTGCGCTGCTGCCGGATTCATTGACAGGGCCCCAGGCGCCGCCCACTATGACCGGGCGGTCACATGACCGCCCGGTCACGCCGCGGGTCGATCACTCCACCGCGGGGTCGCCGGCGGATCTGTCGTCCTGCGGGAGCCGTGATGTCCACCTCTTCACCACCCCAAGACGCTCCGCCACCCACCACTGCCGCGCGGCAGCCACCCCCCGACGACGTTGACGTGCTCGTCATCGGATCCGGCTTCGGGGGCAGCGTCACCGCCCTGCGCCTCACCGAGAAGGGATACCGCGTCGCCGTTCTCGAGGCCGGCCGGCGCTTCGCGGACGACGAGTTCCCCCGGACCTCCTGGCGGGTGCGCGATTACCTCTTCGCCCCGCGCCTCGGCTGCCGCGGCATTCTCCGCATGACCCTGCTGGGCCGCGTTCTGGTATTGACCGGTGCGGGCGTCGGAGGCGGATCCCTCGGCTACGCCAACACCCTCTACGATCCGCCCCCACCCTTCTACGAGGGCACCCGCTGGGCCGCCATCACCGATTGGCGCAGCGAGCTCGCCCCCTACTACGAGCAGGCCCGACGCATGCTCGGCGTCACACTCAACCCCCGGCTCACGCCCTCTGACCGGGTACTGAAGGAAGCCGCCCGGGAACTGGGATGCGAAGGCACCTTCCGTGCCACCCCCGTGGGCGTGCACTTCGGGAAACCCGGCACCGCGCCCGGCACGACCGTCCCCGACCCCTACTTCGGCGGCGCCGGCCCCGCCCGCGCGGCCTGCCTGCACTGCGGGGCATGCATGACGGGATGCCGGCACAACGCCAAGAACACCCTTCCCAAGAACTACCTCGGCCTGGCCGAAGCCGCCGGGGCGACGGTCTGCGCCGAACGCACCGTCACCGACGTCCGCCCGAACACCACCACCGGCGCCGGCTGGACCGTCACGTCCGTCCGCACCGGACGCACCATCCGCACCGAACCGCGCACCACCACCGCACGGCACGTCGTCTTCGCCGCCGGAGCCCTCGGCACGCAGCGCCTGCTCCACCGCCTTCGAGCCGACGGCTCCCTGCCCCACATCTCCCCGCGCCTGGGCCACCTTACGCGGACGAACTCCGAGGCGATCCTCGCCGTACGCTCCAAGGATCCGGGCGCAGACTTCACCCAAGGCGTCGCCATCACCTCCTCCGTGCACCTCGACGACACCACTCACGTCGAACCGGTCCGATACGGGCCCGGCAGCAACCTCCTCGCCCTGCTCGGAGCGACCCTCACCGACCCAGCCCCCGGACGCTCCCGGCTCCTGTCCGGCTTCATCGCGATGGCCGCGAACGCCCGGAGCCTGCCTGCCCTGCACCGCCCGCGCCGCTGGGCGAGGCAATCGGTGGTCCTGCTGGTCATGCAGTCGGCTGACAACTCCCTCACCACCAGACTGCGCCGCGGTCTGCTCGGACAGCGCCTGACCAGCCTGCCTGGCGAGGGCGCCTCCAACCCCACCTGGATACCGGCCGGCCATCGCCTGGCACGCATCGCCGCCGAACAGAACGACGCGATGGCCTGCGGCACATGGGGAGACCTGTTCGACATTCCGTCCACCGGACACCTGATCGGCGGGTGCACCATTGCCACCGATGCCGCCCACGGAGTCGTCGACCCCTACCACCGCGTTCACGGGCACCCCGGGCTGCACGTCATCGACGGTTCCACCATCTCCGCCAACCTCGGAGTCAACCCCTCCCTGACCATCACCGCCCTCGCCGAACGCGCCACCGCCCTGTGGCCCAACATCGGCGACACCGACCCCCGCCCCCGGGCAGACACGCCCTACCGCCGGCTGGATCCCGTCACACCACGACGCCCAGCCGTCCCCGCACACGCCCCCGCCGCGCTGCGGTTCAGCCCCCGACCGCCCGAAGAACAGGACCCCGATGCCGACGTACCCGCCTGAGCCCTGGCACCTCGCCGGGCAGATGAACCTCTCCCTGTGGCTCGTCCCGCGCAAGGCAGTGCCACCCCTGCCGAACGGCGTACGGCCGTTCACCCTCGCAGGCCGCGCCATCATGGGCGCCGCCTGGGTCATCTACGAGAACGACAGCGTCCTGCACTACAACGAGGTCCTCTCCGCCGTGCTGGTCCGCGACGGCTTCAGGCCCCGCGTCAGCATCACCGACATATGGGTGGACAGCCCTCCGTCGCTGGCCGGGGGCCGCGAACTGTGGGGGATACCGAAGGAGCCGGCCGCCTTTGACATCGTCAGGGGCAAGGGCATGGAAGCGGCCGCCCGGACCGAGGACACCACGCTGTGCTCCGCGTCCTTCCAGCACCGAACTCCGCTGCCGGGACGCTGGCCGATCTCGTACCGCCTCGCCCAGCAACTCGACGGACACCTGAAGACAAGCCGCGTGCGCAGCCGCAGCCAGGTCGCACTGGCGCGAGCGACCTGGCGGATCCCGCCGGGCAGCACGCTCAGGCTCCCGGTCGACGGTCCGCCCCTGCTCAGCCTGACCTTGCGCGACTTCAGCCTCACCTTCGGCAGCGCCTCTCCGAGCACGCCGACCACCAAGGTCTGAGAACCCGACGAGGGCCCCCGGCGGGCCTTCCCTTCCGAGGAGCGCTCATGACGCCCGCAACCAATCTGCCCTCCACCCTTTGCGAGGCCTTCCAGCAGACCGTGGCCGCCCGGCCCCATGAACCCGCGCTCCTCACCCCCGAGGGCCCCGCACTGACCTGGGCCCAATACGCCGACCGTGTCGCATCCGTCGGAGCCGCCTTCAAGCACCTCGGGGTCCGCCGAGGCGAGCCAGTGGCCCTCATGCTCACCAACCGGCCCGAGTTCCACATCGCCGACTGCGCCGCCCTGCACCTGGGCGCCGTTCCCTACTCCCTCTACAACAGCCTTCCCGCCGACCAGATTCACGACCTGCTGGCCAGCACGGCAACCCGTCTCGTCGTCACCGAACACCGTTTCCTTCCCGTGCTGCGCGCCGCGCGCGTCGGCACCTGCGTCGGGCAGCTGGTAGCCGTCGATGCTCTTCACAGTCCGGCCGAGGACGATGTCCTCTCCCTCGCCGAGGCCGAGTCGACGGCCCCCACCCCCCTCGATCTCGCCGCCGCCGTTCGCGAGGTAGGCCCCGACGACCTGATCACCTTGATCCACACCTCCGGTACCACAGGCCGCTCCAAAGCCGTCGAGATCACTCACCGCGCGATGATGGCCCAACTCGAAGGCACCCAAAAGGTCCTGAACGTCACCTCGGACGACAGCCACATATCCTTCCTCCCCGCCGCACACATCGCCGACCGGTGGGGCTCGCACTACACCCACCTCCTCTGCGGAACCCAGCTGACCTGCCTGGATGACCTGTACCGCCTTGCCGAAACCCTCACCACAGTGCGCCCCACGCTGTTCGGAGCCGTACCCGCCCTCTGGCAACGCCTGCGCACCGGCCTGGAGAACGCGATCACCGACGCCGACCCTGGGCTTCGCACCCTGGTCGAGGACGCCCTGGCCACCGGCCGCCGCCTCGCTCCGCGCCGCTGGGCGACCGATCCCCTCACCGAGGCCGAGCGAGCCGAACTCGACGCGGCTGAACCGATCCTCGGCGAACTCCGCCGCCGCATCGGGCTCGACCGCGCCCGCATCTGCATCACCGGGGCCGCACCGGCACCCGAGGGACTCCAGGATTTCTTCCACGCCCTCGGCCTGCCCCTCACCGACGCCTGGGGCATGTCCGAACTCAGCGGCATCGCACTCATCGCCCCACCAGACAGTCCGCGGCCCGGAACCGTGGGCCGCCCTGTCCCGGGGGCCGACATCAGCATCGCCGACGACGGAGAACTCCTCGTACGCGCGCCCTTCCTGATGCGCGGCTACCGAGGCGAGCCCGAACTCACCGCGCAGACCATCGACACGGAAGGCTGGCTGCACACCGGCGACCTCGCCACCATCGACGCTGCCGGCGACGTGCGCATCGTCGACCGCAAGAAAGACCTCATCATCAGTACGGGCGGCAAGAACATGGCCCCCGCCCGCATCGAGGGCGTCCTCAAGGAGGCCTCGCCCCTGATCGCACACGCCGTCGTTGTCGGCGACGCCCGCCCCTTCAACGTCGCACTCCTCGTCCCCGACCGCGAGGCCGTCACCGCCTGGGCCCGGAAGATCGGCATCACCTCGAACGCACCCTGGCACACTCACGCTGCCGAGCTCGCGGCCGCCCTCACCGAGTCCGTCGCCGATGCCAACACCCGCCTCTCGCGACCCGAACGGATCCGGGCCCACGAGGTACTCACTGAGCAATGGACCCCGAGCGGACCCGAACTGACCGTGACCCTCAAAGTCCGCCGGTCCGCCGTCACCATCCAGTATGCCGACATGGTGGAGGCCCTGTACCAGCGCGCCGGGACCGGCCGGTGATATCGGCGGCACTGGCACTCCTCGCCGTCCTCCAACTCGTACTGGCCGCAATCGCATGGCGAACCGGCCCGGCCGGCTGGCTCACCGCGCTCCTCGGATGCGCCCTGGCATACGACTCGGCCGTCGTATCGGCCGGAGTTTTACTCGGTGAAGGTCTGGGACTGCAGACCCTGAGCGTCGGCCGCTTCGTCGTCCACGCCGTGGGAACGCCCCTCGTGGTGCCGTGCGCGATCCTCGCTCTGCGCGGCGGACGCGCCTCCCTCGCAGGAGGCTGGATCATCGTTGCTTCACTGATCGGACTCGGCTGCGCGACCACGCTGTCGGGCCTCCACCTCCGGTCCCGAACCTGGGCGGGCACCCTGCGCTACGCAGACGCCGAGCCGGGCGCATTCCCGGTCGCAGCCGTCCTCGCGATCGCCATATTGCTGGCGATCGGGGTTGCCGCCTGGATCCGGCTCAGGACGCCTTGGATTGCCCTGGGGGCCCTCGCCGTCCTTGCCTGCTCCGCCGCCGCTTTCGCTGCGCCGCCGCTGGGAAACGTGGGCGAGGGATTGATGCTCGCCGGACTCGTCGCAGAGCTGCGCGGCGGTCGGTCGGCACGGGCAGCAGCGATCGAACCCTGAGAAGTCGCACATAAGGCAACACTGTTCCGCTCAGAGAAACGAACGCGGTATTGGCGTGTTCGCGTCAATGTGCTGCAATGGATACATCGTTTCTCTCCGCGATACCCCCACAGGAGGGCACCCCTCGTGCTACGCACACTCATGCGCGCCGTCGCGGCCATCATCCTCGCCGTCGCCGCCGCCCTGACCGCCCCCACCGCGCTGGCGGCCCCCACCCCCACCCCCGCATCCACCACCGCGGCCGATCCCGCCGCCCCGGGCGCCTACCCCGTCGCCTACACCGACCTGACCGTCTCCGCCTCCGGCCGCTCCTACAGCGCCCGCGTCTGGTACCCCGGCACCACTGCCGGCGCCAACGCCCCCGTCGCCCAAGGCCTCCACCCCGGCCTCGCGTTCGGACACGGCTTCTTCCAGGACATCTCCAAGTACGAAACGCTCCTGCGCCACTACGCCTCGTGGGGCTTCATCACCGTCACGCCCAAGTCGCAGGGCGGCCTCTCACCCAGCCACACCGGATTCGCAGACGACCTCAACGCCGGCCTCACCTGGCTGACCGCCCAGAACACCACCACCGGCTCACGCTTCGCCGGCACCGTCGACACCAGCCGCTACGCGGTGTCCGGCCACTCCATGGGCGGCGGCGCAGCCCTCCTCGCCGCAGCCCGCAACCCCGCCGTCAAGACCGTCTCCACCCTCGCGGCCGCCGAGACCAACCCCTCCGCGATCACCGCGTCCGGAGCCATCACTGCCCCGGCCCAGTACCTCGGCGGAAGCAAGGACACCATCGCCGGAGTCGCCGACAACCAGCAGAAGATGTACGACGCCAAGAAAGCCCCGACCCAGCTGCGCGTCATCACCGGCGGATTCCACTGCGGATTCGTCGACAGCAACGGCTTCGGCTGCGACAGCGGCACCGTCACCCGAGCCGAACAGCAGCGACTCACCCGCTCGGTGACCACCACGTACCTGCTCTACACGCTGGGCCTCGACGCCTCCCTCCAGGGCCAGGTCTGGGGCACCGCCGCGCAGACCCTGCCCGGCGTCGTGTACACCGCCAAGCCCTGACCTCACCCCCGCCGCTGCCCGCCCCGCCCGGAGGACGACCATGAGCGCACCCGCCCCCCGCCTAGAACCCGCCGGGGAGCGGGCCGCTTTCACCGTCTTCCCCGGGCGGCCCCCGGTCACGGTCCGGCGAGGCGCACCCGCCCCGTTCGGATGGTGGCCCGCCATCTGCATCGCCCTCGTCGCAGCCATCGACCGCATCGAGTACAACCTCCTCGCCGGCGCCCTGCCCACCATCCAGGAGGAGTTCGGATTCGGCGACGCGGCCGGCGGAGCCATCGCCACCGCCGGAGCACTTGCCGCAGTGCTCCTGCTGCTCCCTGCGGGCCGGCTCGCCGACACCGCCCGACGCACCTGGACCGTCGCCGCCGTCGTCGCCGTATGGTCGCTGCTGACCGTCGGCACCGGGCTCGCCGGCAGCTACCTCACCCTCTTCACCGTCCGGATGTTCCTCGGAGCCGCCGGCCAGCTCTACAACCCACCCGCATCCAGCCTCCTCGCCGACTACTACCCGGGCCCCGGACGCACCCGAGCCTTCGGCTACGAACGCATGGCCTACTTCGGCGGCCTGCCCATCGGGGTCATCGCCGGAGGCGCTCTTGCACAGAGCGTCGGCTGGCGCACTGGCTTCTTCCTCGTCGCGGTGCCCGGCCTGCTCGTCGCCCTTCTCGTTCTGACCCTGCGTGAACCGGCCCGCGGCACCGGAGATCGCCTCACCCTGTGGTATCGACGCGATGCCGGCGCCCCACCCGCAGAGAAGCCGACCTCCTCATCGAGTTCCGAAGATGTCTCCCCGCAACCGCTGCGCACCCAGGGGCGCGAGCTTCTGCGGATCCCGACCCTGCGCACCGTGGTCACCGGCCTCAGTATTCTCTTCTTCGGACTTGGCGGCCTCTTCTACTGGATGCCCTCCTACTACGGCCGCTTCTTCGGACTCGGCGAGGCCGAGGCCGCCGCCGTAGCCGGCGGCGCCGGACTGGTCGGCATCGCCGCCGGCATCATCACCGGCAGCTGGCTCGGCGACCGCGACCGCAGCCCCCGCCCCGGCCGGCGTATCGCCATCGGAGGCTCAGGCCTCCTGCTGGGAACCATTGCCCTGGCCGGCGCCATCGCGGTGCCAGCTCTCGTGCCACAGGTCATGTGCTTCGGCCTCGCCAACTTCGGCTTCGCTGCCGCCCTGGCCAACCTCACCGCAGCCAACGCCGACGTCGTCGCGGCCGAACGACGCGGCCTCGGCTTCGCCGTACTCCAGCTTCTGGTCACCCTCGGCGGATCACTCGGCCCATGGCTCATCGGGTTGGCCTCCGATGCGACCGGGTCGCTCCGCTGGGCCTTCGCCACTGTGCTGGTGCCCCTGCTCGTGGGGTCCGTGGTGGTCCTGCGAGGTCGCCGCCACTACGAAGCCGACGCCGCAGCGGCGGCCCGACGATCAGCCTGACCGCGGCATACCCACTCGACGTGTGTACACACGATGTGTCCAACAGAAAGGAAATTGCAGCTTCTTCATGCTCACCACGCACCATCTCACGCCGACAACAGAGAAGAAGATCGGATCCTTCATGGCACACACCACGCACTCCCCAGTACGACGCAGCATTGGCCGCGGCATCGCGGCTGGCTTCATCGGGTTCGCCCTGCTGACCACGGTCGGCGTCGCGGCCCCGGCCTCCGCCGAAACCCCGCAGAGCCCCACCCCCGTCCCCACCCTCGCCTTCTCCTCCTCCGTCGGAGCCGACGCTGCCGACATCTACTACCCGGAATCCGGAAGCCGGCTCCCCGTGGTCCTGCTCCAACAGGGAGCGAACGTCGACAAGAGCCACTACGAGGGCTATGCCCGCACCGTCGCCGCATTCGGATTCGTCGTAGTCGTTCCCAACCACCAGCGCTCCGTCTTCGGCATCCCTGGCCTGTGGGCCTCCGCTGACCAGAGCCTGACCACGGTCGCCTGGTCGAAGACGGAGAACACCCGCGCCGACAGCCCCCTCGCCGGCCGGCTGGACCCTGCCTCGTTCGCCCTCCTGGGCCACTCCTTCGGTGGCGCCGCAGGGGTCGCCACAGTCCAGGGCCAGTGCGCCCCGCCCTTCTGCTTCGGCCTGCCGCCGGGGGCCGTCAAGCCCGCCGAACTCAAAGCGGCGGCCTTCTTCGGCACCAACAACGCCCCGCCCGGGGGAGGCCCGGTCGCCCCGGTGAACAACACCGTGCCGGTCGCCCTGATCCAGGGATCAGCCGATGGCGTCGCCGCTCCCGCCGCCGCGCAGGCCACCTACGAAGCCCTCAAGGGCACACCGAAGGCGCTCGTCACGGTCGCGGGTGTCAACCACTACGGCATCACGGGCGTTCAGAACCCGCCCGGCGCCGCCCCCGACCCCTCGGCTCAGACGACTGACCAGGTCGAGGGCATCCGTACGTCGGCCCGCTGGTCGGCGCTCTTCCTCAAGGCCGCCCTGGGCGACAGCATCGCCCGCTCCTACGTTCGCTACTGGGGTGACGGAGCCGACTCCGCGGTCACCGTGCAGCAGGCCTACTGAGCCAGCCCCGCGCGCGCGGCGCCGGTCCTGGCACACAGCCAGGGCCGGCGCCGCTGCGCGGGGCTGCGACAGGAGTGGCGTCAGAACACGCCGTTGAAGTTCGCGGCGGAGTGGGGACCGTCCTGAATGACATCACCCTTGCCGTCCCTGGGGGCAGACGTAGTCCGCCAGCGTGCGACCGGCATTGTCCGGGTTGCGCAGCTCCAGGTTCAGGTGGGTGTGGGTCACGACCAGGTCGCCCTCGGAAGTGATGCCGCTGATGTCGAGCTTCAGCCCCGGGTATCCGCCGTGCATCCATGTCACGAAGGAGATGAATGCCTACGCGCCGTCCTGGGCAACCGGATTGTGCCTTACGACGCCCGGGCCGAAGTGGTCGTGGATCAGGGCCACGATGCGCCGCTGTCGGCATGATTCCCGTGCGCCGCTGGCGGGTCCGCAACGGGCGGCGGGGCCTTGCCTGCTCGAGTGAGTCGCCAAGAGCGGCCGCCGGACAGGCCAGAGGATTGTGACCACTGAAGCGCGATGTGTCGCGGACTGTTTGCCGCGCCGTGCCGCCAGCCGCGGACGAAGGTCTCCTCAGGTGTGGAAGGACCTGCGGCCGACCGCACGTTTCTGGATAGCCATCGATCACCGAGCTTGGCCCGGGGGCGTCGTGCACCTACGGGTGCAGTGGACGGACGGCAGGGGAGTGGTAGACCCTCGCCGGCAGGTCGGCCCGCACCCAGCAGGCAGCCTCCTGGTGTCCATGGACGCGTTCATCGAGGCGGTGCGGCCGGCAGTACGGCTGCAGCCACAGGGCCACTTCGTGAGTACCGGCCTGTCCGACGCCCCGGCTGCGGCATCGTCGGGCTCAGGCGGCCCCGGACAGCGAGACGCCTGAGCACGGGGCGACAGATTCGTCGGCGGCCTGTTGCTCGGCAAGCAAAGGATCCGCCACCGCATCGCACGTCGGGACAAAGCGAAGGGACCGTGTCTCGGCTCCACGGCTGCCGACGGCTCCGCCTCGAGCGGGACCTTCAGTCGCTCCGCTCAAGGTGGCGATGGACGGCGCATCCTCTTCGGCTGGCAGCCAGCGGTCGGCCCAGCCCTGGAGGGCGGTCAGGACGGGTGCCAGTCCCTGGCCTTGTCCGGTCAGCACGTAGGCGAAGCGGGGCGGAGGCTCGTCATACTGACGGCGCACCAGTATCCGGTGTTCCGTCAGGTTCCGCAGGCGTCCGGAGAGCACCTTGCACGACGCGCCGAGTGCGTGAACGAGCCCCTCGAACCGAGTGTTCCCACCGATGATCTGCTTCAGGATCAGCAGAGACCACCGGTCTCCGACAACCGCGGCGGCGCACATGATGCCGCAGGCCTCGGACTCCCCGCGGGAGGAACTCCTCACTGCTCAGGCGCTCCGTGGGCACGGGAACAGAGGTCTCGCTTGACTGTGGGCGCAGCGGTCTGAGGGCGAACCGAGACCTGGCGCAAGGCCAATCGGCCGGCAGCGCCCGCTTCCATTCGACGTCGGGCAGAGCCAGGGCAACCGCAAGATCCACCAACTTGCGGACAGTAACTGCCCGCAATACGGATCCGGACCTTTGTGTGATGCCCCTGGGCTGGTGCGTGGTCGCGTCGACCGGCTGCCCGACGGTAGGGAACACCCTCACACGCGTGTCAGTCGCGTACGTGCCGCAATCGGATCAGAGTCTGCAGCACTCGGCGTTTCCACCACGGCGAGCGCAGCCGGGTCAGGCCGGAGCCGGTCAGGTACGCGCGGCGTACGGTGACGGCTTGTGCGGAGGTGAACTCCATCAGACCCTCTCGCCCGTGCACTCGCCCGAAGCCGCTCGCGCCGTTCCCGCCGAAAGGCAGGCCCGGAACGCCGGCGAAGGTGAGGATGCCGTTTACGGACACCATGCCCGCCCGCAGCCTCCTGGCGACCGACGGGTCCGCCGATCGCGAGAAGACCGCGGCACCCAGCGCCTGGGGGACGGCATTGGCGCGCGCGACGCCCTCGTCCAGGTCTCGTACGAGCCGGACCACCACAACCGGCCCGAAGGTCTCCTCCTGCACGGCCGGCCGGTCCTCTGGCACATCGGCCAGCACGACGGGATCCAAGAGGCCGGCCCCCCGGAACGACTCCGGTCCGCCGACGAGGAAGCGGCCGCCGTTGGCCGCCGCGTCCTCAACGTGGGCGCGCACCACCTTCTCCTGCTGCGGCGTGGTGAGGCGGCCATAGTGGTGACCCGCGCGCACCGGCGCCAGCTCCGCCGTGAGCGCCGCGAGAAACTGCTCGCCGACCGACTGGACCACGTAGATCCGCTCCACGCCGGCGCAGGTCTGTCCGGCATTGGAGAAGGCGCCCCAGGCGGCCGCTCGTGCGGCAGCCTTCACATCCGCGTCCGCGGCCACGATCAGCGCGTCGTTACCGCCGCATTCCAGTACCACCGGGGTGAGGGTGTCCGCGCACGCGGCCATCACAGCTCGGCCGGTCCGCGTGGAACCGGTGAAAGCCACCTTGTCCACGCCGGCCCGGCACAGCGCCTCTCCGGCCTCGGCTCCACCGGGCAGGAGGCGCAGGACATCCGCCGACTCAGGGTTCGCGCGGTCGAAGGCCTCGACCAGCGCCCGCCCCGTCTCCGTCGTGTACTCGCTCGGTTTGAACACCGCCGCATTCCCCGCTGCGAGCGCGCCGGCCAGTACGCCCAGCGGAGTAAGCACCGGGTAGTTCCACGGGCCGATCACGCCGACCACCCCGAGGGGCCGGCGTTCGACCCGCGCCTGGTGCTCGGCGCCCAGAAGCCCTGGCCATACGCGGCGTGGACGCAAGGTCCGGCCGGCGTGCCGGGCGGACCACGTCACGTGCTCGAGACCGACCAGAAGTTCGAGATCCGCGTCGGCCTGCGGCTTGCCCGTCTCCTCGTGGACCGTGGCGATCACCGCCGCCCGGGAGCGGGCCAGTTCGTTGGCCCAGCGACGCAGCTGCCGTTCCCGCTCGCCGAATGAGAGCATGCCCCAGCGCGCCGCGGCCGTGCGGGAGCGGGGCAGTATGCGGTCGAGGTCCGATGTGGGCACGTCGAGTACAGCCTTCCAAGTCAGTGGCGGGCATGGCGGTCAGTCGCGGGTCCAGACTCTGACGCTGTTCGACTCGAAGACGGTGAAGACCGCCTCGTTGCGCGCGGGCCAGCCGTAGTCGAGATCGGTCACCACGGCTCCTCCTGCCTGACCCGCCCCGCTAGCCAGCACATGGGTGGCGAAGGTGTGGTCTGGCTTCTGCTCAAGCCAGAACAGCCGGTCGTCACCGTCGCCGGATACCAGGAGGTCGATGTCCCGGTCCCCGTCCATGTCTCCACTGCCGAACACTCCGGGAGCTGCCTGGCCCGGGCGTCCGCGCGAGGCGATGCCATGGGAGACGCTGGTCGGCGTCCATACGGAGCGGGGGTCCGCAGGCACGGAGAAGGTGGCCACCTGCGACGCCGGTTCCGTTGAACCGGGCGGGAACGCGGTGTTGGTGTGGTTCGAGCCGACCCACGTGGTGCGGCCGTCGCCGTGCAGGTTGCGTACCGGTCGCAGAGCGATGGCTTTGCCCTGGGTCGTGTCGATGACGTGTCGCGTGAAGCTGCCCATCGGGTGGCCTGGGCGCGGTGCTCCGTTGCGCTCCAGCCAGACGTATCCGGCTCCGGGCTCGAAGTACTGCGGGGATGCGATATCCAGGTCTCCGTCGGAGTCGACGTCTTCCACGACGGGCAGAGCGCCTCCGCCGGAGGCAATGTCGATGGGTTCGCGGTTGAAGCGTTCCGGGCCGTCCGTCCCCTTGAAGACCTGGAGCCAGGCATGGGCCGGGGGTTGCCCCTCGATCCTTGTGACGGGCTGCAAGGACTCGCCGACCGTGACCAGGTCACGCCGGCCGTCGCAGTCGAAGTCGACCACGATGGCACGGTGGTAGAACAAGGGCGTGCTGCCCGGTGCGACGAGGTCGTGACGTTTCCAGGCACCGTCGGCACGCTGTTCCCACCAGGTGAGGGAGCCGCACGCGGTCGTGCAGCGGAAGAAACCGCCGGGTACGACGATGTCGCGGTCCCCGTCGCGGTCGATGTCGGAGACAGCCGGCTCGTTGGGGAAGGGAATGGCGGCGTCGGTGTCGAACACCAGCCGCTTCGACCAGGTGTCGAGACCCCGCCCGCTTTGCCCGTAAACGGCGAGCTGGCCGGCCGCCGGCGGTATGGGCGGGCCCCCCGGGGCGGCCGTGAACCGTCCGAATCCCGTGGCGACGATTTCCTGGCGGAGGTCACCCGAGAGGTTGCCCGTGACGGCGAAGGCGGCACCCGGCAGGTCCAGGTCGACCGTGTGCGGGGAGAAAGCCGCGGCGCCGGGAGCGGTGACCTGGGCGCTGGTGGGGGAGGCCACAGAAAGGGCGGACACCGCGATGAGCACGGCCATCGCCGGGCGGATCAGTGCAGGCATGGAGTACCCCCATGTGATGTGGGTGGGGATGTGGATGCGGGCGCGAGGGCACTGGATGGCAGCGGGGTCTCAGGTTTGGCCGGGGCCGCCGCGTACCAGTGCGGCCAGGTGCCACTTCCGTAGGGCCAGGGCGTCGCCTGTCCCGCGGGCAGGGTCAGTGCTCGCGCAGCAGGGTGCCGTGCCCGTGGAGCTGTTCCTGTATGCCGTTGTCGCGCAGAGCCATCCAATAGGTGGCGGCGTTGATGGCGATCACCGGCAGCCCGAGCCAGCGCTCGGCTTCGTCCGCGAGGGACACCATCGACAGGTTCGTCCCGCACTGCACGATCGCCTCGACACCCGGAAGGGCTGCCAGCTCGATGAGAGCGCTGCGGAGTTCGGCCTCCGGAACGTGCGCGATGGAAACTGCTGTGGGACATCGCAGGCCTTTGATGCCGGCCACGTCGAATCCGAGCTCAGTGAAGAACCGGTCGACGTTGGCATCGCCGATGGGCTGGTACGGGGTCACCACGGCGATACGCCGTGCCCCGAACAGCCGCAGGGCCCGTTCGCAGGCCTCGGCGCCGGTTGCCACCCGCAGCCCGGTGATGTCATGGATCTGCTGGATGAAAGCGCGGTTGCCCTCGACACCGCCCCAGAAGGTCTCCGCGCTCATGCCCATGACCATGTAGTCAGGCTCGCAGGTCAAAACCCGCTCGCAGGCCGAGCCGATCTCGTCGCGGATCTGCTCCAGGAGCCTTTCCATGCCGGAGTCCTGGTCCATGTTCTGGTCGCGGATGTGGATGCGTGAGAAGTGCGAGGTGACACCAGGTACGGACATGCGGGAGAAGTCGGGTTCGACGATGGTGTTGGTGCTGGGGGCGATGACGCCGAACTTGCGCCGCCAGCCGAGACTGTCCGTCATGCAACGCCGCCGATCAGCCGGAGAAAGAAGAGGGAGATGAAGAGAGACCCGTGGAGGGAGCGGTGCGCCGGTGTTTGGCCAGCCGCCATGCGAGCAGGACGAGCGCTCCCTGTGTGAGGGTGTTCGCGGACTGCTCCAGCCACTGGAGCGCCACGCTCTGGTCGGGGCGCGAAGCCAGCGGCCCCAGCACGTACATGCCGGTGATCCACAACCCGCCCGCAGCCGCGGCCGGACTGTCCCCGTGTGAGCGGGCCAGCAGAATCAGCCGCACCGCGCACACGGTGACGGCGACGATCGTCAGCACCATGTGCGGCGCCGTCGAGGTGAGGAGCAGGCCGGCGGCGCCGGTGGCCGCCCAGGCCGCCCCAAACCCCCACAGCGGCGGAGTCCTGCGAACCGGCTGCGGCTCGCGCTCGCCCCCGGCGGGCAGCGTCAGGAGCGCGTGTGCCAGAAGGAGGAATCCCGCTGACAGACAGGGGAACAGTGCCTTGTTCAGTACGTGGATGTCCGGGCCGTCCAAGGCCACCAGAAGCTTCCAGGCGGCCTTCGAGAGCCCGCCGAGGAAGACCAGAAAGGCTCCCGCCGTGGCGGTGCGCCCGGCGCTCGCGCTGTGGGCGCGCAACGGACCGATCAGCAGTGTGGCCGCTGCGCCCGTCAGGATGACGGGGACGAAGTCCTCGAGTGCGAGGGAGAGAGGGTAGTCCAGGGATCCACTCACGATGCTCCCTCCCGATCCGGCGCCGCGGGGAGTTCCCGCGGCAGCACCGCACGCTTGCGCACTGCGGCCGTCGCGAACCGCCCGGCCGCTTTGCGTCCCGTCAGCCAGGCCACCCGACCGCCGTTAGCCGTGCGGTCGGCCAGCACCCGGTCGGCGAGCCACGGGGTGACAGTCTCGACCCGGTCGGCCAGGATGTTCAGGACCGGCCTGGCCTTCGCGTACTCCTGCGGCGTGTAGTCGTGCAGCAGCAAGTCGGTGACCACGATCCCGGGTGACAGCAGCAGCGCCCGGACATCGTGCGCGCGGGTTTCCTGCTCTCGTTTCAGGTCGGCCGCCAACGCGCCGGTGAGATATGTGACAGCCCGTTTGCTCGCTCCGTACACACTGAGCCCGGGCATGGTGCGTCCGTCGGAGCCGAAGCCCTCCATGTTCCAGATCCGGCCGCGGCCCTGGCGCAGGAACCGTTCCGAGGCGATCGCGCTGCCGTTGACGACGCCTTGCATATTGACCGCCGTCACGGCATCGGTCTGGCGCGTGGAAAGCTCCCACAGCGGCTTGCGGGCCGTGGTCGCGCCGGCGTTGTTGATCCAGATGTCGACCGTTCCGAAAGCCTCTTCGGCAGCCGTCCACAGCCCGGCGACCTGCTCGCGGTCGGTCACGTCCGCCGTGCGGCCGATCGCGTTCGCCCCGCCCCCCAAGCTCTTGAGGGCAGCCTCCACACCCGCCGTGTCCCGCCCGCAGACTGCGATCCGGCAGCCTCGGTCGAGGAAGGCGCGGGCAAGCCCGTGCCCGATGCCGCGGGTGCCGCCCGTGATCACCACGGTCGACGTCATGACGCAGCCTCCCAGTCCAGTACGCCGTGCAGGACGGCCGCCAGCACGTTTCCGCCGAACAGCTCGTAGGCGACGGCAAGCCGGCCGCCTGCCGTCATCCCGGGGCGCGCGTCCAGGACGAACTCCCGCCCGCGCACGCGGTGGACGTCCCCGCCCGTGAAATGCCACAGCGGGAAGTTGGCCCGGCCGAAGGCCTGCGCGTTGCCCCACGCGTCGGGCCCCTCCCAGAACTCGCGGGCACCGTCGCGGCGGCGCTCCACCGTGAAGGACCGGTCCAGGCCCGCGCCCCGCCAGGTGACGTGGTGCCGGGCACGCAGCAGGTCCACCGGGCGCACCGCGATCTCCACGTCCACATCACCGAGGTGCTTTTGCTCCGCACTCCACACCTCGCACGTGCCGGTGAAGGAGCCCGGCTGTTTGGTGGGCAGGATCCACGGAACCGGCCCGGCGTCCGTCTCGGCCGCCAGGTGGCGGGCGACGTATTCGCGGGAGGTTTCACTCAGGTCCGGGTCGGTGGTGCGTACGTAGACGCCGTTGAAGCAGCCGATGACGGTCCAGCCCTGGTGCAGCACGGAAGAGTAGACCTGGGTCAGGCCGTCGGGCAGGACGTGGTTCCAGGTGTTGAGGGCAACCTGCCAGCCCGGCCCGTAGTAATGGGCGTCGACGAACGATCCGTAGGGCTGGCCACTGCCGTGGAAGTCCGGACCGGTGTAGAGGCGGTTGTCATCCGCGTCACGCACCTGGAAGGCGAACGGAGCCGCGAGCTGGAACCGGCCGGCGAGCGGACCGCCGTGGCGCAGGCCGCCGTCCATCCGGTAGAGCGTGTGGCCGTCGGTGAACTCCGAGGAGCGGCGGATGTCCTCGTACCCGCACCAGGTCCCCTGAGCATCGAAGAGGGAGGGGCGGCCGTGCCACTCTCCGGCGATGCGCTGCTGCCATTCGCTCGGGCCCGGGTCGGAAGGTGCGCTCATGCTCCGGCCTCCTCGCCGGGCAGTCTGCCGGTGGTCAGCAGGCCGCGCAGACCGTCAGTGGTGGCAGGGCCCAGCAGCCGGTCGACCTGCGCCCACACGGGGTCGATCTCCCGGCTGAACAGGGCCTGGCGCAGCCGCCGGTCCCGGGCGGCCGTATCACCCTGCTTGGCGTCGGCAGCGGCGTCGGCAGGGAAGGCCCAGGCCAGCTCGAGCCAGTGCCGCACGTACTCCTCGGCGAGGGGAGTGATTGCTTGCAGAGCTTCTTCGTCGGCTCGGTGCACGAGCATCCACGGCGACATGAGGGAACGCTGGCGAGGGCTGATCGCAGCGGGGCTGAGGCCCGGTACCTCCGAGGCCCGGGCGAACGGCGCGTTCAGCGGCGCGTACACGAGGTCCGCGTAGTGCGGGCTGACAGCGAGGTCGACGCGCTGGACCAGGTCCAGGTGGAACGCGTATCCGCCGCCTGCTTGAACGGAGTCAAGGGTGAAGTGCGGCAGCGGGGAGCTTGCGGCGCCGAAGGCGAACACCATGTGGCTGTCCAGCCTGAACGCGGGCACCACCAGAGAGATCGTGACGGCCGCATCGACACCGCCTCGCCCGTCGCCGCGGAAGTACCGTACCGACCCCACCGGATCGGGGGATGCCGGAGCGGTCAGCACGGCCCAGGGCGTGGGCCGCTCCTCGAGGGCCGTCCCGGCCAGCAGGGCGTCCAGCACGGTCCGGGAGAGCCTGGCCGCAGGGGTCGCACCGTCCTCCGGGCCGTCGGGGGAGGGTATGGGGGAGGGTGTGGGGGAGGTCACGAAGCTACTCCTTCTCAGTGGTCGGCGCCGGGGACTGGGCACCCTCGACCGTCGGATGGAATCCCTGGGCCTTCTGCTCCCATGCGCGGGCGAGCTCGGGGACCGCCCGTCGTCCGGGGGAGGCGATCACGGTGGCGTTACGCGCCGGAATGTCGCCGATGATGCGGTCGGCGTCGCTCACCGCCCATCCCTTCGCCGCGAGTTCCTGGCGCCGTCTGCGGTAGGCGACGGAGATCATGTCGGAGCGCAGGTGCAGCTCGGCGCCGAGATCGGCCGGCAGCAGTTCGGGACGGGTCCCGTCCACGACGGGCGCGTCCTGATCGAAGATGCCCAGGACCCGCTTGCGGGCGTTGTTGTCCGCCCAGTCACCCGTGAAGAAGTCACGCAGCGCGACCCACTTCACCAGGGTGGTGGTCTCGTCGACAGGGATGTTGGTGTCATAGATGATCATGTTGCCGAGTGGCAGGCGCACGTGCAGTTTGATCAGGTTGGGCAGCATCCAGCCCGCGGTGGTCACCACCGGCGGCCGGTCCTTGCCCTGAGCCTTGCGATCCGTGTAGAGCCTGGACCAGAGCCCCTTCGCGGCGGGCGGGTTCAAGGCCACGGTCGCGAAGGCGGACCACTCGTCGGGCTGCTCGACCGTGTACTCCTCGACCTCGGGGCGGTCGGGGTTGCCGAAGGCGCCCCCGTGCACGAAGGGGGTGTGCGCGATGTCGCAGCCGTTCTCCAGGATCCGCTCGTAGTTGGAGTGCCACAGGTATTCGCCGGTCACCGTCTTGAACCGGCCGCCGTCCTGAACCAGGTCCTCAAACTCAGGCCAGTGCGGAATCGGCGGCCGGTCCTCCTCCGGGAGATCGCCCAGGAACACCCAGACGAAGCCGTACCGCTCCTGGACGGGATAGGAATCCACCCGCGCCTTCTTGGGAATGCCACGGCCGGGCTGGTTAGCGGGAATCGTGGTGCACGCGCCCTCGGGATCGAAGCGCCAGCCGTGGTACGGACACACCACGCAGTCGTCCTTGACCGTGCCGGCGGACAGCGCGGCCCCGCGGTGCGCGCACAGGTCCGAGAGCGCGACCAGCATGCCGGCTCCCGTGCGGTACAGGACGAGGGACTGACCGAGACAGACAGCCTTGAGCGGTTTGCGGTCCACGCGGTCGGAAAACTCGACCGCGTACCAGAAGTTCTTCAGCATCGGTTGGACACCTCGCGGTTCCTAACGTTTCGAGACGACGAGAAGGGGATCAGCGACGCAGGACGGAAACCAGCCCGGGATGCGGAGGCGCCAGCAGCGTGCCGAACGCCGCGGTGAGCGCCGAGGAAGGGCGCTCCGGGAGCGCTGCGGCGCAGAACGCCGTCACCAGGAGGCCGATGAGAGCGCGAGCATCGCCTTCGGACCTTCCCGGCGTGTCCAGGAAGCCTCGGGCGCTCGTCGCGTCCACGGGCTCGCAGACGGTGAAATGACCCGCGTCGGCGACCTTCACCCACGTGTGCGCGCCATCCGCGTCGGCAAGGGCCTCGTGGAACGTGCGGGCGACAGGATCATGGCCGGGCTGCGCCGCGGGCCCGTAGCGGTCCGCACTCGCGGAGATCACGCCGTCGTGCTCCCCGGATATCAGCAGGACAGGCACGTCACCTCCGATCGGCAGAACGGTGCCCGGTGGATGCCCGAGAGCCGTCGCCACCAGGGTGTGGGCGCCATAGGTGAACACACCCCGCAGGCCCGGGACATGGCCGGAGGACTGCAAGGCCACCGTGCCGCCGGCGGAGTGGCCGCCCACGACCACCCGCTGAGTGTCGAGTAGCCCCGCCAGCAGAGAGGTCGGGGGGAGCTCGGCCAAGGCGCGCAGCACCGTGCCGATGAGCGGTGTCGTCGCGCGCGTGCCGTACGAGGCCGGTCCGCACGCGTCCAGATCGATGCCCGGGGTAACCCCGTGACTCCCGGCGAACAGCTCTCCGACCAGTTCGGGCGTCACCGCGACGATTCCCTGCGCCGCCAGCAGAATGGCCAGCCAGCGGTACGAGTCGGCCGGCACGTTGATGCCGGGCAGGAGGACCACGATGGGGAACGGGGCGCGCTCGGCGTCGGCCGCCACGACGCCGGTGAGCCGTTCGGCGTCGGAGCCGGTGGCCCGGGCGGGGTAGAAGACCCTCAGGTGCGCGGTGTCGAAGGGCTCCTTGAGACCGGGTACCCGGCAGGCCCACCACAGGGAGCGGACCTGGTTCACGAAGGCCTCGGCAGGGCGCGGTCGCCGCCCCACAGGGCGCGCACCAGCCGATCGGTGACCTGTTCGCCGAAGTACCGGACGGCCATGACGTTCGCCGGATCGCGCTCCACGATGTTGCGGCGGATCGCCAGGTCGGTGGCCGCCAGTGCCTCCTGTTCCCCGACCGGTACCGGTTCCGCCGCGTCCACCCAGGTCAGCCAGCGGTCGACCTGCTCGTGCATCAGCTGTCGCACCAGAGCGATGTGTCGTTCGTCGCGGGGCATGGAGTAGCAATAGGCGGTGGGGGAGAGGCTGCCGCGGATGAATCCGGTGCGGCTGGTGAACCAGGACAGGTCCTCGTACTCCTCGCGCACCGCCAGCCACCGCTCCTCGGCGGGCGCGTAGTAGCGGTCGTAGTATTCGCCGTCGGCCACCAGACTGGTGCGGGGTACGGAGTCCAGGTAGAACCAGCCGCCGGGCCAGCACAGCAGGGCGAGGCCCAGGTGCGGCACGCGGATGTGCGGTCCCAGCCAGACGGTGAGGTGGAGGTTGACGAAGCCGTGCTCCGGATCCCCCACCCAGGAGTGGATCATCCAGTCGATCTCGGGCCCGCTGAAGCCGGTGAGGGAGCCCCGCGGGCCGCCGCCCTCACCGAAGGACTCCAGCTCCTTGGTGGAAGGGTCGGGGAGCAGCTCGAAACGGGCGGAGATCTTCTCCTTGAGCTCGGCCAGCAGGTCCTGCCATTGCACGAAGGTCTCGGTCACATCGGTGACCGGAGCCTCGTCGGCCATGTCCTGTACCGCCTTGAGTGTCTCTGACACGTCGCTCCTTCACTGACCGGGGTGGGGGTGGGGGAGGGGACCGGGGCTCTGGGGGATGGACCGGGGTGCGACCAGGGCCTCGGCGAGCCTCCAGGGGCGCCCGTCGACCAAGTCCGTCCCCCGCGAGACCAGACGGTTCTCGGCCTGGCGGGGACGGATCGTGGCGAGCGTGAGGCCGGGGCCCGCCACGGTGGTGGCGGGCGTACTGATGGTGCCGTCGAAGGGCGTGTCGCGTGAGCGCCACAGACCGAACTCCACGCGCAGCGCGTGGAGGGCGCCTCCGTCGTGGCCGGCGGCGACGAGATTCATCCGGTTCTCCGCCGACCGCTCAGGCAGGCCGAGTGCCAGTTCCCAGGGCTCGGTCGCGCCGAGACAGACGGCAGCGGTGTCGACTCCGCGCAGCGCGGCCAGGCGCAGTGTTTCCGGCTGGACGGCGTCGTCACCCAGGACAACGGCGACGCGGCCCCACGGGGTGTCGTGCGTCACGAGCGCCTCGGTCGTGCCGGCCTGGGCCCAGCCGTGATGCCGCGCGCCGGCGTGGAGTTGGTGCTGGGTCAGCACCGGGCCGTCGCGGTCGAGCAGCACGCCGGCGTGGCCGGAAGGCAGGGGGAGGGTGAGGGCAAGATGGGCCCGGCTGTCCGCCAGCGCGGCGCGCAGGATGAGCAGGATGTCCTGGGCGTCCTCGGTGTCCGGGCGCCGCGGATCGGACAGGACGCCGCCGGCGTGCCAGAAGAGTTCGGGCAGCACGATCAGGCCCGCCCCCTTGTCCGCGGCGACACGGACCAGCCGCGCGGCGTCCCCGACGGCCGCACGGCCACTGCCGGAAGGCCGCACGACGGCGGCCTCCACCTGCTCGGCACGGGATCCGGCGAAGACGGGTGCCGGGGCGGGCGGCGAGGCGATCGGCGCGTAGAGGCCAGGCCTGCGCACCGCGAATCCGTCGGTGCCGTCCTTGCGGCGCTTGTCGGCTGCGGCGGCCGGCCGGATGTCGGCCACCACCACGGCCTCCCCGCGACGAGGCCCTTTGGCGACGACGCTGCCGTCAGGGGCGACGATCTGGCTTTCGCCCGCGCCGTCGAGAGCTTCGGGCGGCACCCCCATGGCGGCGCTGATCCCACCGATGCGGTCCGCGGGGAGCAGCGGGCCCACCTTATTGGCCGCGACCACCCACACCCGGTTCTCCGCGGCGCGCACCGGGATGTGCAGCGAGGCTTCGTCCAGGGCGAAAGAGTTGAGGCTGTTGAGCAGCAAGTGGGCACCGCGCAGAGCGAGTCCACGGCACACTTCGTGGATGACCCCCTCCATACAGGAGTACAGGCCGACCGGTCCAAGCGCGGTGTCCACGATCGGGCCCGCCTCCGTGGCGGGGTCGAGGTGGTCGTTCTCGCTGCCCATCAGGACTTGTTTGTCCGCGGCCCCGGCCAGGAGACCGTCCGGCCCGTAGAGCAGGCTCGCGGCGGTGATGCGCTCGGATCCAGGGGCCCCGGAGGCCAGGGTGACGTGAAGTTTCACGTAGATGCGGTGATGTGCGGCGCGCTGCGCGAGAGGGGTCAGGAAGTCGTCCTCCGCCCGGCAGGCGGCTGCCAGGGCCTGCTCGCGGTCGTCGTACCAGGACAGGTGGTTGCAGAACTCCGGCAGGACCACGAGAGCCGCGCCCTGCTCCGCTGCAGCGTCGACCGCCCTGAGGCAGGCTGCCAGATTGGTTTTGCGGTCCTGGCCCACTTCGAACTGGGCAGCCGCTACACGGAACGTGCGCGCTTCGTCCATGGCGAACTCCATTGGTTCCTCTAGCGGAACAGTGTTTCCCAAACATACACTCGGCGCGGCCTCCTGCGACAGGGGGAGAAACCAGCGACCCGAAAGGGCAAGTGCCCTGCTCGTACACGTCGTTCTGATGCGGTTCATCGATCCCGTCCAGGCCCCCGAGGCTGCCGAGCGACTGCGGCAACTCGTCGGCACCGTCCCGCACATCCGCTCCCTGAGCATCGGTCTCGACGTCACCGGCTCGGACCTGTCCTACGACCTGGTCCTCACCACACGCCACGCGGACTCCGCCGAACTCACGGCCTACCAGCGGCACCCCGATCACCAGCAACTGGCCACGTGGTTGGGGCCGCTGCTCACCGATCGTGCGGTGGTCGACCATCTGGAGCCTTGACCCCTCACGTCCCCGGTTCCGCGCCCGGGTAGGCGCCCGGAGCCATGCCCGCGCCCCCCGCCCGGAAGGCGGCCGGCGCGTGCGTGAGCACCGGCTGCACGTACTCCATCAGGCCCTCGGCCCCGTACTCGCGGCCGAACCCACTGCGCTTGACCCCGCCGAACGCGGCCCGCAGTGCCATCCCTGTCCGGTTGTGAGTGTTGACGAAGCGGAAGCCGGCATCCAGCCGTGCCGCCAGGTCGAAGGCCCGTGCCTCGTCGGCGCTCCACACCGATGCGGCCAGGCCGTAGGAGCCGTTGTTGACGCGGTCCACGAGGTCGTCCTCGTCCTCGTACGCCAGCACGGGAAGAGCTGGGCCGAACTGTTCCTCGCACACCAGCGGGGCGTCCTCCGCGAGGCCCAGCACCACGGTCGGCCGTACGAAGTGCCCGCCGTGCGGGTCCACGCCGGCCAGCATCGTCCCCACCTCGATGGCGGTCCCCCCTCGCCGTACAGCATCAGAGACCAGGCTGCGTACGCGGTCCGCGGCCTGCGCGGAGATCACCGGCCCCACGGTCGTACCGGGGGAGAGGGGATCTCCGAGACTTAGGACGCGGGCAGCCGCCGCCACGTACTGCTCCGCGAAGAGGGAGAGCCGGGTTCGCGGTACGTAGATCCGCTTCGCCGCCATGCACACCTGGCCTGCCGTCGCGAAGCTCGCCATGACGAGACGGTCCATGTCGGCTTCCGTCAGCGCGGCGTCGTCCAACAGCACCGCGGCGTCGTTGCCGCCCAGCTCCATGGTGGTCGGCGTCAGGGCCGCCGCGGCGGCCGCGCCTACCGCCCGACCCGCAACCGCCCCGCCAGTGAAAGACAACTTGCCCACCTCCTGGTGGCCCGCCAGCCGCAGCGCGATGTCGGCGTGCCCGTGGCACACCTGAATCACGTCGGCGGGGACCTCACTGGCCGCGCCTTGCAGAAAGGCCGATACGGCCAAAGGAGCCAGCGGAGACGGCTTGACCACGAGGGCATTGCCCGCGGCGAGCGCGGGGGCGAGCTTGACCGCGGTCAGGATCACCGGGGCGTTCCACGGGGTCAGCGCGGCGACGACGCCGAACGGCCGGTAACGTCGCTCAAGCCGGCCCCGAGCGTCGTCGATCACGTGCCGGGACAGAAGCCGCGGGGACTCGGCGGCGTACCAGCGCAGCACGGCACTGGCGTACCCCACCTCTCCGCGGCAGTCGGCGAGCGGCTTGCCCGACTCCAGTGCGAGCAGCACCGCGAGGTCTCCCGCCGCAGCCTCCAGGCCGTCGGCTATCCGGTGCAAGGCCTCAGCCCGGTGCACCACGGACGTGCCGGACCAGCCCGGCGCCGCAGCTGCGGCCGCCGCCACCGCGACGTCCACCTCTGCCGGCGTGTGCGACCGTATGCTCCCCACGGGCCGGGCCGTACACGCGGGATTCTCCACGGAGATTTCCACCCCGCTTCCACCCGCCAGCTGATCCGTCAACGCGACCACCGGCCACCGCGCAGCGAATCGATCATCGAACTGCGCAGCAGGGACCGCCGGGCCGCAACAGGATCCGCCGCCGTGGACCGCAACTCCGCCAGCAGTGTGGCCCGCTCCGCCGGGTCACGGGTGCGCAGCCGCTCCCAGTTCGCGTGAGTCTCGGCCCCTACGTACCCCAGCGCGCAGGCACGGCGTTCCTCGGCGCAGTCGGTGAGATCCTCCTCGGACCCTTCTCCCGTCAGGAGGTCCGCCAGGGCGCGGCCCATCAGTACGGCATCGTGGATGCCGCTGTTCATGCCCATGCCGCCGAGAGGATTGTTGACGTGCGCGGCGTCACCGCACAGCAGCACGCGTCCGCTGCGGAAGGTTCCGGCCACCCGCTGGTGGACGCGGTAGAGACTGGCGTGGGCGATGGCCGGACCCCGTACGTCCCTGGTGATGTCCAGCAGTCTGCGGGGCAGGCGGAGCAGCTCCGCCTCGTCGGACGTGCCGTCCGGGGTGGGCAGCAGGACCCGCCAGTGGTCGGGGGTCCGCAGCAGCACCATCCACTCGTCGGGATCCAGCACGTAGGCGATGGGCGCCAGATCGTCCAGAACGGCCCCGGGATCCTCGTCCAGCGAGGCGACCAAGAACCGCTCCGGGTAGGTCATGCCGTGGAACTCGGCCCCGACCGAATGGCGTACGGCGGAGTGCGCCCCGTCGGCGCCCACCAGCCAGGCCCCCCGCACCCTGCTTCCGTCGCCTAGGACCGCGTGGATTCCACGGGAGGTCCGCTCCACGCCGGCCACGCGCGTCCCGAAGCGCACCTCGGCGCCGGAATGGCGGCCCAGGGCCTCCAGGAGCAGCGGCGTCAGCTTGTTCTGCTCGCATTGCAGCCGGTACGGGAAGCCGGTGTCACCGGCCAGAAGCGACAGGTCGAGCGTCGCTACGGGCCCCGTGTCCCGGTCGCGGAACTGGAAGGACTCCGCGACCAGCCCGCGCGCGAGGAGGGCGTCGACGACACCCAGGGAGGCGAGCATCTCCAGCGTGGGCGGATGGAAGGTGGAGGCCCGGGACTCCGCCGCCAGCTCCGCTCCCGCCTCCAGTACGGTCACGGGCACGCCCCGGCGGGCCAGTACCAGCGCAGCCGTCAGCCCAACGGGACCCGCCCCCACCACCACGACCCGGTCGACGGCGGCTGTGTCCGTGGAAACAGTCACCGCTCCTCCCTGTGGCCGTGCGTGGTGTGCAGGGCGAAGCCCGCTTCCACTCCTGTCACCCGCGTACCGGTGAAGTGCAGCAGGGTTTCCGCGCTGCCTTCGTCGACCAGACCGGACAGGCCCCAGGCCGGACGGGGCGTGTCCATGTGCAGGCTCAGCACCGAGGAGCCGTTCACCTTCACCTCCCCGGCGGCGATGCCGGCGGCCACGCGCAGTCCGTCGTCGGGGTCGGCGGCGCACACGTACCCTTCCAGCCCGTAGCCGGTGGAGTTGGCCAGGTAGAGGGCTTCCTCTTCCTGCTGGTAGGTGTGCACGGCCGCCACCGGTCCGAAGAGCTCCCGGCGGGTGGACTCCTCTGGGGCCCTGGTGATCAGCAGGGGGGCGAAGTAGCTGCCGTGATCCGGCACCTCGGTCCACGCGTGCACCTTGGCGCCGGCCGAGGTGAGGGCGTTCACGCCGGCCTGCAGAGCCGTGTGGTGGCGGGAGTGTGCGAGCGGACCGTATCCGGTTCCGGCGACCAGCGGGGCTCCCGCGCGCAGCGCGGCGAGCTCGCGGCCGGTGGCATCGAGTACGTCCGATGCCAGCTCGGCGGGCAGGATGAGGCGGCCTAGCGCCCGACACCATTGTCCGTTCAGCGTCGTCAGGAGTTCGGCGGCCATCCTCCCGGCGGCCTCGGGGTCGGCGCCGCGCAGGACGAGCAGCGGGTTGTTCCCGCCCAGTTCGAGTTGGGCGGGCTTGAGGGCCAGACCGCAGGCGGCGCCGATCTTGCGGCCGGCGTCGGTGCCGCCAGTGAAGGAGACGACGCGGATGCGCTCGTCGGACACCAGGAGGGACCCGGTCGCGGCGTCGCCGTGCAGCAGCTGGAGCACGGCTCTGGGGGCGCCCGCGGCAGCCAGCCCTTGGGCTGCCGCCTCGACCAGCAGCTGGGTTCCGTAGGGGACGAGTTCCGGTGCCTTGACGATGACCGGGCAGCCCGCTGCGAGTGCACTGGCCGCCTTGTGGGCGGCCATCGGCGCCGGGGCGTTGAACGGCAGGATGCACAGGGCCGGCCCGAGCGCGGCGCGACGCACCCTCACCGGCCGGCCGGCCGCTCCGGCGACCGTGCGGGCCAGCAGTCCGCTGCGCAACTGGGAGGCCGCGAGACGAAAAGCCCCCGAGAGAATGACGCCCAAACCGGCGGTCTGGGCGAGCGGGACGCCGGTGGCGAAGGCCTCCGCCGTCACGATGCGTTCAGATGCGCCGTCTACCGCCGTGGCCGCGCTCTCCAGGGCGCCGGCGCGCTCTTCATCCGGCAGGCCGCACCAGGCACCCGAACCGTGCAGCACGGAGGCCGCCCTCAGCGCGTCTTCGACCCGATCGGGAGCGCTGGCGAATGCCGGGCGGAGTCGCTCGCCGGTATGGGGGTTTTCCAGGTCGAAGCCGAGGCGCACCGCGCAGGGCTGCCACACTCCGTCGACGAAGTCGCTGGTGACCGGCAGGGCATCGGGCAGATGGACCGGTGAGTTCACTGAGACTCTCCCAACGTCGCGAACAGCGCGTTCTCCTGGGCCTCGGTGGCGATCTTTGCGGCTTCCAGGCGACCGCGTTCGGCGGGGAAGGTCATCACCAGCCCCATCGCGAGATCACGCAGGGTCCGTCCGATGACCCCGTCCAGGCGGGCCTCGGAGGTGCCGGAAGCCTTGAGGGCGCCGAGAGCGACGGCGAAGCAGGCCTCGGTGACAGCCCCTTTGCCCAGCCTCCACTGGCTGAACACCTCGGACTTGGGCCTGATGGGCGGCTCGGACGTCTCCAGCTCGAGCTGGCGCCGGAGCCACTGGTAGGCGGTCTCCAGGTTCTGCGTCATCTCTCCGATGAGGACCTGGTGCATCGGTGAAGAGGCGATCGGCCGTCCGGTGTCGGCAAAGGTCTTCCGTGTCAGCAGGCCGAGCGTGTGGTCATACGCGGCCTGTGCGGCGCCGGTGTAGACGGCGGCGATGGCGAGTTGGTTGCCGACGAAGCTTCCGCGACTGACCTGCAGCATGCGGGTGAAAGCTCCGGGGACGGTCAGCGCGTCCGGGGCGGCCACGAAGACCTCCTCGAGCCGAATGCCGTGGTTGGCGCTGCCTCGCATGCCGAGCCCGTTCCACGGCGGGCGGGAGGAGACTCCGGCCGCATCGCGCGGCACGAGGAACATGGCCAGGCCGTCGGCGGTCTCCGTCTTCTCCAGCCTGGCGGTGACCAGATAGATGTCGGCGACTCCGGTCGCGCAGCCGAAGGACTTCTCACCGGACAGGATCCAGCCGTCATCGGTACGCGAGGCGGTGGTGGCGATGGAGATGTTCGCGGCCGAGCTCTTGGCGGACTCGCTGGCGAAGTTCGCGAGCCAGGAGCCTGCTGCCATGGTGGTCAGCACCCGTTCGGCGAAGGCGCTGACAACGGGGGTCTCCTCGTCGGTGAACAGGCCGGCGCGGATGGCTTCCAGGGGCAGCAGGCCTCGCGAGGCGCTGGTGTTGTGGAAGAAGAAGGCGAGTGCTGTGGAGGGGCAGGCCGTGCCCATGGCGTAGGTGGCCGCTGCGAGGTCACGCAGACCTCCGCCGAGCCCGCCGAACTCCGCGGGCACGACGAGGCCGAGCAGGCCCGCATCCCGCAGGAGTGCGGTGTGCCCCTTGGGGAAGGCGGCTTTGGCGTCGGCCTCGGCGGCCGCCTCGCGAAGGGCGGGCAGGACAGACTCGACGCGCTCGGCGCGGGCCTGCTCGGCGGGTGTCATGCGGTCGATGAGGCGTGCGCCCGTGAGCTGGTGCGTGGACATCGGCGGTGACTCCTTACTGGGATTCCGGGGCGGGAGAAGGGACCGCCCGGATGGGGGACTGGGACACGGATGGGGGGCGCGGCTGCCGGCGGAGCAGGGCCAGTTCGGCACGCAGGGCACGCAGGGCCGTGGAGTCGATGGGAGCGGCGATGCCCAAGCGGGAGCAGAGCAGGACAAGCCGTTCGGTGGCCAGCAGGTTCCCGTTGCCGCCGAGGTGGGTGTCGAAGCACCGGACCCCGCTCTTCATCCCGGTCAAGGCATTCACGAGGCCGAGGCCGTGGTGGTCGCGCAAGGCGAGGCGCAGGGGCACGGGTCCTGCCTCGGGAACCGCGTCCTGGAGGAGCCGGCGCAGAGCCAGCGGCGAGGCGCCGTCCGTGTCGTCGGGGTCGTGGGCCGGCTCCTCCAGGACGATCTCACCGCAGCCGGAGGCGGCCAGCCGTTGCACCGTCAGCAGCGAGGCCCGGGCCAGCCCCGGCTCGAGCCCGTCGCGTACGCGGACGATCACAAGGGTGTCGGAGTGGCCGGCTGCGCGTACGGCCCGGACGGCGTCGATCGCCGCCTGACCGTGGCCGTCCGCCGTGATGGTCAACTCGACGGCGGGTGAGCCGGCATCCGCCGCTGCGACGGCGCCCGGAGCGTCGGCAACGTGGACCGAGGTGCTCCTCAGTCCGTCGGCCTCGATCGCAGCTCGCTCCAGGTCCTGGGCATCGAGTGCCGGGAGGCGCACCCTGATGCCGGCTCGCCTCAGGGCCTCAGCCAGGCGAGCAGCACGCGGGGCGGGCAGCGAAGAGGTGAGGCCGGTGTCGGCCAGGTCCACCCGGTCGGGGAGCGGATCGGCGAGCTGCCCCCAGGACCGCGAGTGGAAGAGCAGTGGAGAGGTGATGCGTGGTACTCCCGCCGCCACCACTTCGCCGAGGAAGATGGTGTGGTCACCGCCCGGGTAGCGGTGCAGTACACGGCAGTCGACCCAGGCGGCTGCGTCCGTCAGGACGGGGCTGCCGGTGGCACCGGGGAGCCAGTCACCCGCCGCGAAGCGGTCGGTGACGCCGGCTTCCATACCCGCGAACCTGCGTCCCAGGGCGAGATGGTCGCGCCCCAGGACGTTGACGGCGAACACGCCGTTGCGTATGAGGAGGTCGTGGGAGCGAATCCGCTGGTCCAGGCAGATCAGGACGAGGGGCGGTGTGAGACTGACGCTGCTGAACGAGCTCGCCGTCATGCCGTGCCAGCCGTCCTCCCCGGCCGTAGTGACGATCCCGACACCGCTGGGCCATCGGGACAGCACCTGACGGAAGGTCGTCTCGTCGATGACGGTGGTCATCACACCCCCGTATGTCATTGTTTCCTCTAGTGGAACACTGTCTCCGTCAGCGTAACGACGCCTTCTTTGAGGTGTCAACGAGAGCGGCACCGGGGAACACCCTGTTTCCCATGGGGAAATCGGCGTTATGCTTTCGGCACGTCGGGGAGCGGCCATCGCCCACGCCCCGAACCCATCGCGACGAAGGGCACCTACGGTGACTGAGGAGACGAGCAGCAGCAGATCCATCGCCGCCGTCGAGCGGGCCATGGACGTGCTGCTGATGTTCGGCCGCAGCGGCCGCCCCGACCTCGGCATCACCGAGATCGCCCAGGAGCTCGGCATCACCAAAGCCGCCGTGCACCGCATCCTCACGGCCCTGCGCAACCGCGATCTGATCATCACGGATCCGGTCACACGCCGCTACGCCCTCGGCCCCGCGGCTATCTCGCTCGGGCGGGCCTACCTGGCACGCACGGACCTGCGAGTCCTCGCGGCTCCGGAACTGCGCCGGCTCGCCGCCCAGTGCGGAGAGACCGCCACCCTCTCCATCCGCCGCGGTGACACCAGGCTCTACGTCGACCAAGTCGTCCCGGAACACGAACTGCGCATGGAGGTCGCCCTCGGCATCCCGCTGCCCCTGCACGCGGGCAGCTCCTCCAAGGCCTTCCTCGCCTTCCTGCCCGACACCGAGATCGACACCTACCTCGAACGCCACCCCCTGGACGCCGTCACCGACCGGACCATCACCGACCCCGAGCGCATGCGCAAGGAGCTGTCCGCGATCAAGCGCCGCGGCTATGCCATGTCCGTGGGGGAGCGGCAGAGCGGTTCCGCTTCGCTCGCCGCTCCCGTCTTCGGCCACGACGGACATGTCATCGCTGTGGTCAGCCTCGCCGGCCCCCAGTCCCGCTTCAAGCCCCGCCTGACCGAGTGCGCTCCGCTCCTGCTGGCCAGCGTAGAGCGCCTCTCGGCCGAGTTCGGCTACCGTCCCGGAATCAGCTGACCCCGCTCAGAGGTTGGCTCCGGGCTTGAAGACCCCCAGCGCCGCAGCGGCCAGGACACAGGTCCAGATCCCCGCCACGTACGGCACACAACCGTTGACCACGCGGCGCACTGCCCCCTCAGCCCCTGGCGTACCCTTCCCGTTCGCCAAGGCCGAGAAAGCTGCGCCAAATGGACGCAGCGTCAGGCGAATGCCCAGTCCGCAGGCGATCGCGGTCGCGTACAGCAACACCTTGCCGCCAAGCCAGCGCGGATCGGTGGCCACCCCGAACGGCTGGTTCGCCAGCAGGGTGTAGAGCCCGACGCCCCACAGTGCTGCGGTGAGCAGCACGCGTATCGACCAATCCGCCCGGCGTATCCAAGGGTGACTACCCGGACGGTGGTGGTCGCGTACGGTCAGCCACAGCCAGAGCCCCGCGAACGCCCAGGTCGCCGTGGCGGACCAGCCGTTGAGCAGACCCTCGGCACCGTGAGGTTCCAACGCCATGAGTGTGATGCCGCTCGGCAGGATCAGTACCAGGCAGATCTTCGGTCCGAGATCCAGCACGCTCATGATCGAGAGCGCCGTGGAGCGCGCGGCAAACGGCAGGTTGGGTTTGAGGACGTACCGGCTGGACACGTAGACGCCCAGGTCGCCGCCCAGCCAGAAAACGAACAGCACGATGTGCAGCAGAATCCACCATCCGTGCGGATGCGCTCCCATGACTACTCCTCGCCCCGTGCACCGGTACGGCCTCGTCCGGGAAAGGGCCCCGCCCGGCCGAGCAAGGCGGGCACCTCGATGCCGAGGACGGACCCCAGCCAGGTTCCCGTAGCCGCGGCCGCCTCCAGCTCGATGCCCGGATCGAACCCCATCCGGCGCAGCAGGTAGACGAGGTCCTCGGTCGCGATGTTGCCGGTGGCGGCGGGGGCGAACGGGCAGCCCCCGATTCCGCCGAGGGAAGAGTCGAGCCAGGCAGCGCCGGCCGCGGCGGCCGCGACCGCATTCGCGTATCCGGTGTTGCGCGTGTTGTGGAAGTGGCAGCGCAGGACCACCCCGGGCGCCTGCTCTCGTATCGCTGTGAGCAGCCGTGTGACGGCGTCGGGCGCACCCACTCCGATGGTGTCCGCGAGGACGATCTCCTCGGCGCCGCACTCCGCGCCCCTCCGGGCCAGTTCAGCCACGGCCGCCTCCGGTGTTTCCCCCTCGAACGGGCAGCCGAACGCCGCCGCGATGGTCAGCGAGCGGCCGATTCCCTCCGCGTGCGCACGGGAGGCGATTCCCTCCCACGCGGACAGCGCCTCGTACGTCCCTACGCCCTGATTCCGGCGAGAGAAGGAATCGCTCGCCACCACCACGTAGTTGATCTCGTCCACACCGCTCGCGCAGGCCCGTTCCATGCCGCGGGCGTTGAGTACCAGCCCGCTGTAGCGCACACCGTCCGGGCGCTTCAGCAGACTCATCACCTCCTCCGCGCCCGCCATCTGCGGCACCCGGCCCGGATGCACGAAGGCCACTGCTTCCACCCGTCGCGCGCCACTGGCCACGGCCCGCTCGATCAGGGCCACGCGCTGCGCCGGGGACAAGGCGCGCGCTTCGTTCTGCAGCCCGTCACGGGGGGCCACTTCCACCACGCCGGGTCCGGCGAGCGGCACTGCCGCCAAGGAATCATCCATGGGCCGCATTCTGCCGCGTCGATTCCTCTAGCGAAACAGTGTTTCCCAAACTTACACTCGCGGCATGAGTGGACCCCTCTCCGACATCCGTGTCATCGAGACCGGCACCCTGCTTGCCGGTCCCTTCTGCGGCCAGCTCCTCGGCGACCACGGCGCCGAAGTCATCAAGCTCGAAGACCCCGGACACGGCGACCCCATGCGCCAGTGGGGGCGCGAGCGGCCCTACGGAAAATCCCTCTGGTGGCCCGTCGTCGCCCGCAACAAGAAGTCCGTCACCTGCAACCTGCGCCGCGAGGAAGGCCAAGACCTCGTCTGCCGCCTGGTCGCCCACGCCGACGTCCTCGTCGAAAACTTCCGTCCCGGGACCCTTGAGCGCTGGGGCCTGGGATACGACGAGCTCAGTGCCATCAACCCGGGCCTCGTCATGGTCCGCGTCACCGGATACGGCCAGAACGGCCCCTACGCACCCCGCGCCGGCTTCGGCTCCATCGGCGAAGCCATGGGAGGCATCCGCCACATCACCGGCGAACCGGACCGCCCCCCGTCCCGCGCCGGCATCTCCCTCGGAGACGCGCTCGCCGGCACCATGGCCGCCTACGGCGCAGTCATGGCTCTGCACGCCCGGGCCCGCACCGGAACCGGACAGATCGTCGACTCCGCGCTCTACGAAGCCGTCCTCGCCTACATGGAATCCCTTCTCCCCGAATGGGAGATCGGCGGCTACCAGCGCGAGCGCACCGGCCCCGTCCTGCCCAACGTCGCCCCCAGCAACGTCTACCCGACTGCCGACGGAGCCGCCGTCCTCATCGCCGCCAACCAGGACACCGTCTTCCGCCGCCTCACCGAGGTCATGGACCGCACCGACCTCGCCGACGACCCCAAATACGCCACGCACACCGCGCGAGGCTCCCACCAGAGCGAACTCGACGACCTCATCACCGCCTGGACCGCAGGCCTCGAAGCGAACGTCCTGCTGAGCGCCCTCCACGCCGCCGGAGTCCCGGCCGGCAAGACCTTTACCGCCTCCGACATGCTCACCGACCCGCACTTCGCCGCACGCAACGCCATCGTCCGCCTTCCCCACCCCGACTTCGGCGAGATCCCCATGCAGAACGTCGTGCCCAAGCTCTCCTCCACCCCGGGCAGCGTTCGCTGGGCGGGCCCGGAACTCGGAGCCCACAACGACGACATCTACGGCGACCTCCTCGGCCTGACCCACGCCGAACGGGACAAGCTCACCGCGGACGGAGTGATCTGACATGGTTCGCAAACGCCTCGCCGCCGACTACGAGGCCGCCGGCTTCGGCTGCCGCATCGGCTGGGGCGAACACCCCGCCGTTCTCCTCGTCGACCCCGTCCAGGCCTACGTCGAGCCCGACAGCCGCCTCTACCTCGACACGGCCAGGCGGGCCCTGCAGGCCATGGCACACCTCGCGCGGGCAGCCCGCAGATCACAGTTCCCCGTGATTTTCACAGCTGTCCACTACGACTCCGAACCGAGCGCGTACGCACCGCACTTCGCCCGGAAGGCCCCGAGCATCGACGCCTTCCGTGCGAACAACCCGCATGCGGCCTTCACGCCGCACTGTTCACCCGAGCCGGGCGAGGTAGTGATCCACAAGCACTACCCAAGTGCCTTCTTCGGAACCCGCCTACACGACGTCCTGAGCGTCCTGGGCGTGGACACCGTCGTCATCGGAGGCTTCTCCACCAGTGGCTGTGTACGGGCCACCACCCTGGACGCACTGCAACACGGACTGCGCCCCATCGTCGTGCGCGACGCGGTGGCGGACAGGGACCCAGGCCCCCACGAAGCCAACCTCTTCGACCTCGACTCCAAGTACGCCGACGTCGTCGATGTCGTGGCCGCATGCCGCCGCCTGGGAGACCCGGTCCCCCCACCCTGACGCCCATCGAGACGCCGGCGCGAGCAGCCCAGGCGGCAGCCTGCCCCTCCTCATGTGTTCAGCGACCAGATAGAGGCGTTGAGGGCGGTGGCGAAAGCCACCCATGCCGCGCAGGGGACGAGCAGAAGTGCCGCTGGGACGCTCAACCGCCTGAAGTGCAGCACCGTCGTGACGATCACGGCCAGGAGCAGCACGATGTCGAGCAGAGCAAGTCCGTACTGGCCAGCCGAGAGGAACACCGGAGTCCAGGCGAGGCACCGATGGCCGCGACGCCGTAGCTGGCGAGCAGGAAAGCCGCACAGGCCCACCAGCTAGTCGCACCGTGCCGGCCATCCGGCGCCTGTGGCGGGTTGGAGCGCCTCGCACCGTTCGTGCACTTCCTGGCGGGGAAGCGAGGTGGCCGCCTTGTCGTGCCTGCCCCGGTAGCAGAAGGTGGGGGAAGAGCCCGTTCACCCTCGTCTTCCGCGGCGCAGCAGCACCAGCGTGCACCCGCCGAACAGGAACAGGGTGCTACCCGCCAGTGCGGCCACCGGCATGCCGTCGGTGGATCCGGTTCGGGGCAGCGATCCTGCTGGGCCACCGCCAGATCCCGTGGAGCCCCCTCCGCTCGATGCCGATGCCGATGCCGATGCCGATGGCGTGGGCGGCGGACTGCTCGGACTGGGGCCGCCGCTCGCCCCGACCGTCAACTTCACCTCCACCAGTTGCTTCGTCGCGGAGATGGACACCGCGATGACGCAGTTCCCCGGCTTGGCCACGCAGTTCGCCCCGCCGGCTGTTGCCTTGATCGTGATCTGTGCCGTGGCTGCGCCGTTCGCCGCGCTGTGCCACACCCCGGACGCATCAGTCTTCCCGATGACCGACGAGTCCGGTGATGTCTCGCAGTCCGCCGGGCCCGTTGGCTTCGGCTTGCACAGGCCGATCGGTACGAAGCCCTGGTTCGGGCTCAGCCCTGTCGCCGACACCGTGACCTTCTCCCCCACGGCGAGACCGGTTGATTTGCTGACCGTCAGCGTTCCGGTGGCCGAGCTGGGCCCCGCCGAGATGGCGACCAGCGCCGTGGCCGCGGCGAGCGCGCCCGCGCATCGGCTTCTTCTTAGAGATGTCATTGGCTTCCTCCATTGTGAGACGGGGATGTTTGGGGCCTTTCCGGGGCCGCCCCCCGGCGGCCCCGGGCGAGGGAGAGCGCTCCGAGCGCGAGGGCCGCGACGGCCACTGCGAGGGACAGGGCCCAGACGCGGGCCGATGGTCCGTTCCAGACATCAATGCGAGGGGCTGCGGATGATGCGGCTGAGGCCTCGGATTCGGACCGCCCGGTGCCGGAGGGCTCGCCCTGGACCGTTCCGCCTTCAAAACCCACCGCGACCTGCACGCTGTTGGCGGCGATCAGCGCGGGCGGGGTTCCCGAAGGCAGTGGCGCTACGCCGACCACGCACGGCGTCGTGCGGCAGTCGGCCCCCGCCACCCGGGTGTGCGCGGTGAGCGTGACGTGTGGCAGCGATCCGTCGGGGCCAATGGTGACCAGGCGCGCCCCACCGCTCAGATCGCAGTCCTTGTTGCTGGTGTATCCCTTCTTGCACAGTCCGACCGCTACCGAGGTCAGGCCGGCGCGGAAGCCGGTGCCCTCGACGGTGACCTGCTGGCCGTCGGTCAGGCCGGTAGAGGCGGAGACCCGGACGGTTGCCGGAGCCGCATCGGCCGTATCCGCTGCGGCCGGCACCATGCTCCAGCTGTGAAGGGAGAGTGCGGCTGCGGTCGCGAGGACGAGGCGACAGGTCCGGCCGTTGGTCGAGAGGTTCATGGCGTGTACCTTCTGTTCCGCCGCAAGAGGGGTGTTCTGGAGCCGCCAGGCGCAGGAAGCATGACGCGGCGCGGTACTGGGATGGTGTGTGTGACCGGGACGGCCACCAGGACGGCCGTCCCCCGGCCGGTGATGTGCCGCAGAACGGCCGTGATCGCGGGATCGTCCGCGAGCTGCTCGCAGCCGGGACCGGTCAGGTCCAGGAGAAGCAACGCGGGTTGCACCATGAGAGTCTGGGCAAGGCCGAGCAGACAGCGCTCGCCGATGTCGAGGTCCCTGCGGGTCCCGGAGCCCTTGGCCGCGAGGAACGGAAACGCTGCGAGTGCGGCCGCTGTGAGCTCAGCCTCCTGGGAGCTGCCCGTACGGGCGATGGCAGCCGCCACCGCCTCCGACACGCAGGCCGCTGGGTGTCCGCGCTGCAGGGCACCCCATCGGGTGGCATCGGCCGGGTCGACGAAGACGGAGAGCCGAAGGTCCCACCGGGCCTCAACGCTCATGCGCGAGATGTCGTGCCCCCGCAGCTGCCAGCTCCCGCTGGTGGCTTTGCGCAGTCCGGCGAAGACCTCGAGTATGCCGGCTGCCCGCCTGCCGGGCAGAGGGTCAGTCAGGTACGTGACCTCAGCTGGGGGCAGAGCCAGGTCGAAACGTCGTACCGGTGGCGCTCCCGACATCTGCACACTGAGGGCGCGTGCGGTCAGGAGGAGGTTGTCGGCGCCCGCACCGTGTTCCTTGTTCGGCCTTATGTTCTGTCCGCGTCGGAGGCGGGCCCGCTGGGCGAGCGCCGCCACGGCAGGGGTGGCGCCCATGGCCGTCAAAGCGTCCGGGCCGCCCAGGAGCCGGCTGGAGAAGGCGATTGCGGTCATCGCGAGAGCCCCGCCGAACAGCAAGGCAGCGGGATTCAGCGTGGCCCGCGTGTGCTCGCCGGTTTGCATGCCGGCCGATCCAGTGCAGGCTGCCGCAGCGGCCCCGCAGGTGAGTGCGGTCGCCAGCGCAAGGGTGAGCTGCCAGGGTCGGGCGGCGCTCGCGCACGCCGCGACCGCCGCCGTGAGCCCGGCCGCGAACAGCGGCGTAAGGACCCGTGCATTCGCGGTGGGACCACGCCTGGCCGCCGCCCAGAGGCCGGACGTCAGCCCCGCCGCGAGCAGTGCCGCGTAGGCGAGCGGTCGCACACCCGAGGCGCCGAGCAACTCCCAACGAAAGACCACAAGGCTGGGCGCCGCGAACAGCGCACCGAACACAGCCACGCCCACGGCCATCGCGTGGGCGCGTAGCACGGGGGCGTAGCCCGCAATCCCAACTGGCCTGGTGCCTCGGCAAGCGGGAAGCAGCAGCAAGGCGGCAAGCGTGCACATCAGGGAGCAGCCCAGGTGAGGGCTCTGCACGAAGAGAGCCGTCACGGTTCCAGCCGCTCCGGCTCCGGTCAGAAAAGCTGCGTGCCATGCGTGATCGGGCCGGTAAAGGCCCAGAGCGCCGCCACCGAGGCCAGAGGCTACGACCAACAAGGAAGCGAAGACCATGGGGGAGCCGGTCAGCGGGGCGATGCCGGCCAGTGCACATGCCGCCACCGCATACCGGGCGGAGATCCTGGAGGCGCGTAGACGTGCCCGGCCTCGCAACTGGAGTAGCGCTCCGACGATAGCGGCGAGCAGCACACCCGTCGGGAGCATGGAGCGGACTGCCTCGCCCGGCATACCGACGGGCCCGCCCAGCAGCGGCGCAGACGCGAAGTACACGCCGATGGCCAGCCCGGCAGCCAACCCGACGTACAGGTCCGTCCGTGGGCGGTTGAGGGTGAGGAAAGCCATCATCGCTCTTGTCCTCCAAGTGACGGGCGAAGCGCGGTGGCGAAGGCCCGCAAGGCGTGAAAGTCGACGAGTGCGGGCTCCCCGGCCAGCTCTCGGACCAATGCACGGGTACTGACCAGCCCGGGGTGTTCACCATCGCTGGCGCCAGCCGCGAGGGCACCGGAGAGGCTGTTCGCCTCGACGTAAACGGGAAGTGCGGGCGCAGGCGTCTGGGCCGGCCGCCGGGCCCGAAGCCGTTGCATCCCGCGGCGGGCACTCACGGCAACGGTGAAAGCGGTCAGCAGGAGTGCGAGCAGGGCAAGGCCCAGCAGGCCCCATGGATAAATGTCGGTACTCACGGAAAACTCTGCCGAGGCATACCGGCCGCCAACGGAGTAGCGGCCGAACGCGGCGGCGGGGAGCCTGACGGGAATCCGATACGTCTGCTCGGCGTGCGCCGGCAGTTCTGCGGTCAGCGGTGTGCCCACGGGCAGGTCCGCGATGCCGCCGGGCCCCCAGGCGACGATCAGCGGGGCCCGCCCCAGAGGCTGGTCACCCGGGTTGCGTAAGGTCACTGTCAAGATCCGGTGGGCGGGAGCGCCGAAGAGCTCGGCACAATGCGGCCTGCCGGCCAGGGTCGCTCGTACGACATCGATCCGGATGGCCGGCTCTGGTGCGTCCGGCGGTGAAGCCTCGGCCGCGCCGGAAACCTTCAACGATGTCCGGGCCGTCGTCCCGGTCTGGGCTGTCGTCGCTCGGACCAGACAGGGACACGCCCTAGGGGGCATGCCCGCGATGAGGGTCAGCCGGAAGGTTCCATCTGCGGCCACCAGTGCCACCGCGGCACGCAGCGTGTCGCAGTCGGCGCTGCCCCGCAACGCCCCGCCCCCGCAGATCTCGACCTGAACAGTCGTGCCCGGCTGCCAGCCCGCTCCGACGGTTCTCACTGGCCGGCCGGGAGAGGTCTGAGGGGCGTCCACGGTCACGCTCGGCCCGGCGGCGGCAGCGGCCGGCCTGGCACTGCCGGCAAGAGGCAGCACCGCTGAGGTCAGCAGGAGGAGACCGGCCACGGCGTGGCGGATGGCCAGTGGCAGACGGCGGATCATGAGGTCTCTCCGGCGGGCGCTGGTCTCGTACGACGAATCCAGCCCAGGGCGAGTGCGATCACGGCGAGCAGGGTGATGACGACACCGAGCGTGGGCCAGGACACGGCGACCCGGCCGCTCTGCGCGTACGTCGGGGGCATCCCCGGCGCGCTGACGCGAACGGTCGCGGTCAGCTGGTCGAGGCCGGGAGCGTCCGGCCAGTCGGCGCTGAATTCGGCACTCTGCCCGGGGAGCAGCAAGGGGAGTGTGCGCTCCGCGAAGGAGCTGTGCCGCAGTCCGAACAGTCCCTGCATCTGTGGTGCGGCGGCGGGTCGCAGCGCCGCGTTCCCTGTGTTGACGACGGTATAGGTGAGCGTGACGCGGGCTCCTCCGAAGGGCATTGCAGAGGGCCTGTGGCGGACGTGGACCGAGCGGACGGCGAGTCCTGGGGTCACGGGTCCCTCGACCGTCAGCTGGATGCGCACTGCGATGGCCCGCTGGATGCCGACGTCGACCCCGGAAGTACCGCCTGCCTGTTCGACGGCATTGTTGAGGGCGACGATCCCGCCGACGTGGCTGCCCGGGGTGACGTCAGCGGGGACGTTCACGGTGAAGGGGATGTCCGCGGCCCGGCCCGGGGGAATGACGAGTGCGTTGGTTCCGAGGGTGATCCAGTCGCCGATGCCGGTCTGGGCCTCACCGGCCTGACGATAGGCGAGAGCACCGTCGCGGGGTGTGTTGTAGGCGTCCGCGCCGTAGACCTGGAAGGACAGCGGGGCGTCGGACAGGTTGCTGACCCGGACGGCGTCTTTCACAACGGAGCCGGGTGTGGAGTCCATGACGAAGGCTGGCCGGCCGCTTGCTCCAGCCGGTTGCACTGCCCAGGACCCGCCGGAACGTGCTGGCACGGCGGCCGCGGGCGGAGCGCTCACTGCCACTACGGCCGACAGCGCGGCCAGGCAGACCGCCATGGCGCGGACCATGGTCCTCATCAGCGATCGGACGAGCGCGCTCCCAGCCCAGCCGGCGGGTCGAATTCTGCGTGGTGGTGTCATGGATCCGCTCTTGCCGGTGCCGGGCGGTAAGCACGAGAACTCGCCACCCGGCACACTGCTCAAAGGAGGGGGCAGGACGTACGGAACGAGCTCAGGAGAGCGTGAGGCGAAGCACGGCCGCGTACTCGCCGCTTTGAACGATCTCCGGGACACGCAGGCTCAGGGCCGCGCCCGCGTCGAAGTGGCCGCCGGTGACCGAGGTGGGGTCAGAGCTCACAGCTTGGGTGCACAGAGGAACCGCCGTGGTCGAGCTGAGGGGCCCGGCACTTCCCGCAACGGGGGTGGAGGCCGACGCGGATCCGGGGTGGACCGCGCACTGCGGGGTCCAGGACAACTGTGATGCGGAGATCGAGGCTCCGGCGGAGTTGCGGAAGTCGGTGACCGCCCCGACCAGGGACCAGCCCTCAGTGGTGCCGCGGAAGTCCTTGACCTCCAGGGCGCGCAGGCTGCCGGTGGAGTCGTGCGCGGTGCCGTCCACAGTCACGGGAGAGAGGATCACTTCGCCCGGCGCGGCGGACATGGTCAGGGCGCCTCCGCTGACGACCACCTTCAGGGTCTGGTCGGAGCCACCTCCGTTGGAACTCCCGGCCCACGGGGTTTCCGCGGTGTCACCGCCGTCCTTCTCCTTCACCACGATCTTCGCTGCTCCCACCGCAGGAACGAGCGTGGCCGTGAAGTTGCCGCGCGCATCGACGGGGGCGGTGAGTCCGGTTCCGCCGACCGGGCGGCCGTCCTTGTCGACGGTCGTGACGCTGACCTCGTCGCCGGGGTCGAAACTGGCTCCGGTGACGGTGGCGCTCGTACCCGGTCCACCGCCGCCGGGAGCGACCTGGAGGGTACGGGTACCCAGCACGCCGACGACGAAGGAAGCGGTGACGGAACCCTGAGTGATCTTCAGGCGGTGCGGTCCCGGAGCGGCTGTGGCCCGGACCGCCACCGTGCCGGCCAGCTTCCCGTCGGAGCCGACGCGCAGGTCCGGGGTCAGGTCGGCGCCGGAACAGCCGGTGCCGGACAGGCTGCACAGTTCGACCGCGCCGATCGGAGCCGCCGGGTCCCAGCCCGCGCCTGCGAGCGTGAGCACGTCACCGGGGCGGGCCCCGGTGGTGTCCGACGCCGGGCGGCCCGAGATGCCCGTGACGGCGGCGCTGGTGCTGCCCGTGGCCGGCGTGACCGTGAGCGTGTGCAGGGCCGTTGCAGTGCCTTGCAGGGTGCAGGCGAGGGACAGCCCGTAGCTGGGTATGTCGAGCGTCAGCTGGTCGGGGGTCAGCGTCACCGTGCCGGGTTGTGCGACGGTGAGCTTGCCGGTCAGATCGGGTATCGGGATCTCGCCCTTGGCGGGGATCGCCGGGTTCGAGGCCGGAGCGGTGAGCGTCAAGGGTGCCTGCCCCGAGACGAGGATCTTGGCCGAGGGGACGACGCTGTTCGCGGGCAGTGCGACGGGACCGTTCGCCGGCCCCTTGTTGGCGAGGCTGAGCTTGACGTCCACGCTCTCGCCCGCCGCCGCGGTGGCCGGGGCCGTGAGCGTGGCGGTGGTGGTGAAGAGAGAGTGGGAGGAACTGAAGACGCAGTCGTAGGTCACGGGCGCGCTGCCCGCGTGGGCGGGTGAACCGGCGAGGACCAGCGAACCGGACGCCGCGACCACCAGGGCGGCGAGTGTCGCACCGCCCCGGGTCCGGGCGGATCTTACGGGTTGAGAGTGCATGAGCCGAGGGGTTCCTCTCGAAGGGAGCCAGTGGGTTTCCCTGTACGGAACTTTGTTTCGCTTGTGTTCCCATATACAGCCCGCCGTCCACTCGGCGTGTCAAGGGTCCGGACGGGCGCCCCGGTAAAAGGTGTGTTTCCGATACGCTCACCGACTTCGAAACGTCGGATTCGAAACGTCGGATCCCCTAGGGAAACGCGACCATTGACCGGTCGATGGCCCTGCTCCTAGGGTGAACAAGCCGCCCACCTCCATCGTCTGCTGGGCTGCCCATGGTTGATCGGAGTGTCCTGCGATGACAGCGAGCCACCTCAAGGCTGTGCCCCGCTCCCTTCTCTACGTTCCGGGTGACCGTCCCGAGATGCTTGCCAAAGCGCTGGATCGAGGGGCCGATGCGCTGATCGTCGACCTGGAGGACGCCGTCCCCGCCTCGGGCAAGGACCGGGCGCTCGAGCTGGTGGATGACTGGCTCGACGCGCTGCATGCCCCTGGGACGCAGACAGACGTGCGCGGCACCGAGCCCGGCCCGGAGATCTGGATTCGGGTGAACCCGGGCGCGCGGGGGCGAGAGGAGAGCGCACGCCTCGCCGGGCCCGGGGTGACGGGCTTCAGCCTTGCCAAATGCTCCGGCACAGAGGAGATCGAGGCCCAGCACCGCCTCCTGACCGCAGCCGAGGAGCACCTGGGGCTCCCCGCGCAGACCTTCGTCCTCGCACCGCTGCTGGAGACGGCTTCGGCCATCCTCGACGTACACCGGATCGCGAGAGCGCCGCGGGTACGTCACCTGCAACTCGGCGAGGCCGACCTGTGCGCCGAGCTGGGCATCACGATGCCTGATGCAACGGACCCGGACGGCGCGGCGGCAGGGGCAGCCTTGGTCGCCATCCGCACCGACGTCCTCCTCGCCTCGGCCGCCACCGGCCTGCTCCCACCGGTCGGACCCGTCAGTACGGACTTCACCGACCTGGACGCTCTGGCCCGCAGTACCCGGGCCTTGCGCGGGCTCGGCTACCGGTCCCGAGCCTGCATCCACCCCAATCAACTGGGCACCGTGAACCGCGTCTTCACACCCACCGCCGACGAGGTGGCGGCAGCGCGGGCCCTGCTGGAACGTTTCGAGGAGGCGGCGCGGGACGGCTCCGGCGTCACCACCGGGCCCGACGGGCGCATGGTGGACGCGGCTGTCGCCCGCGCCGCTCGCCGGGTCCTCGCTGTCCGCCGCTGAACCGAAGCCCGATCCCTAACCGATCCGGGTCAGATCCAGCAGTGCGGTCGCAGCCCCGCGCGGCGCCGCGGGAAGCGCGCTCACAGCCTGGATGACTCGGCCCGCGCCGGCCGCTCCGAGCACCGGCTCCGCATTGAGGTTGAACTTACCGGCCAGTTGAGCCTGGGACAGCGGCGTGCCGGGTCCACCCAGAGAGCTGGTGACCCGCGACTGAACGACCCGGCCACGACGCGTGGTTACCCGCAGGACGGCGCTGAAGGTCTGCGGGAACTCCGCATCGCACTGCTCGTCGACGACGACCTGGACCCGTTCCGCCAGCGCGATGCGACGCGGATCGGTGAACGCACCGGCAGAGAAGTCCGCGTGCCCCAGGCCGGGATCATTGTCGTCCGCGTCTGACAGCAGCGCCGCCGCGACGGTGTACGGCCCCGAGAACTTCGCGTGGTAGGGGGTGCGGGGACGCGCCTTCTCGGAGTGCGGCTCGCCAATGGTGCGACGAGGGGCGGCGGCCACCCCGAGCTCGGCCCTCAAGACTTCCCCGGCCTGGAGCCCGGCCCGGCGCAGGGCCAGCGCGCAGTCGATCCCCGGGTGAGTGAAGTGGTTGGAAGGGTACGGCTTGAAAACAGTCCGCGCGTACTGCCAGTTCGTGACTGCGTCCATCTCCTCCAGTCCGGCCACCAGCGGGCCCGGCGTCCACCGATCATCCAAAAAGGCGGTCAGGAATCCGAAGCGGCCTTCGAGTACGGTCGGCGGTCCTGTCACCCCGCCCGCGGCGAACTGGGCAGCGCACACCCCGGAGTGGGCGGCCCATCCGCAGTGCAGGCGCTTGACGCTGCCCCCGGTCCGGTTCGCCTCGATGACCCCGGCGCCCATGGAACAGGCGATACCGATGGCGTGCGCCAGCTCGGCCTCGCTCAGCCCGTACATCAGGCCCGCGGCGACGGCGGCGCCGACGGTGCCGCAGATGGACGTGGCGTGCAGACCCTTCTCGAAGAACACCGAGTTCCTGAGAGCCGGATCGTAGGAGGCCATGCCGAGGCGTACGCATACCTCACCGCCCACGGCGAGCGCGGTCAGCAGCGCGGCCCCCGTGGCCCCCGTGGCCTCGGCTGCCGCCAGCGCAGCGGGCAGTACAGCGGCAGTGGGGTGCAGGACGGACGGAAGGTGCGTGTCGTCGAAGTCCAGGGCGTGCGCGAGCGTGCCGTTCACGAGCGCGGCTCGGTCGCCCGGCATCCGAAGTCCGCTGCCCACCGCCGTCGCCTCGCCGACTCCGCCAGCCGCGCGGGCCATTGCCAGTGCCGCTGCCTGAGGGGAGGGCCCGGAGATCTCGCCGGTGTGTGCACCGAGCGCCCCCAGAGCGTTGCCCAGGCAGTCCAGCGTCCGTGCGGCCGCATCCGCCGTAATCTCTGGAGGTAGCCCGGTTTCCCTGCGTGAGGCCGCGAATGCTGCCAGGCGGGCGGCGTACGTCTCGCTGCTCATGCCGGGACCGCCGTGTCGTGGTCGGGCAGGACGGCGAGCGGGCGCACGGGGGAGCCGGTTGCGCCTACCAGCGGCAGTGGAGCGAGCACCAGGAGGAAGTCGGCCCGCTGTGCTGAGGCGAGCTCGGTGAGGCGCATCGTCTCGACGATGTGGATTCCGGCTTCGACCAGCAGCATCCGGTGCACGGGCAGTTCGGCGTGACCGCGCCCCGCTGCAATGTGTTCGAAGGCGATGGTCTCGCCGCCGGCCACCCGGACTCCGTGGTCCGCGATCCAGGCTCCGGCCGCCGGGCCGGGCCCAGGTGCTCCGCCCTCCTGTCCTGTGAAGACGCGCGCATCGTCCCAGTGCCGGGACCAGCCCGTGCCCAGCAGTACCGCCCCGCCCGCTTCGATCTCCACCCCGGCGGTGTCCTGTGCCTTGTGCAGGTCGGCGACGGTGATTTCGTACCCGGCGGGGAGCACCGGGACGCCGTGCACAGCGGCGACATCCAGGAAGACAGCACGGCCCACGTAAGGGGGGAACTCCTCGATCCCGTGCCGGGAGAACCCTTCGTGGCTCTGGACCGAGGCGGCCGGGACATCTCCGTGCAGCAGTCCCGCCTGCGACACGTGGGCGAGGGCATCGACGTGCGTACCGACGTGGCCACCGGTGACGATGAGCTCGTTCGCTGCGGAGCCTCCGTCCTCGCGCACGTAGTCGCCGTGACGACGTTCCAGGAGCATGCGGAACGGCGGATGGTTGGGCGACTGCGGCATGCCCCGTCGCATCGGCTGGGCCAGGTCGATCACGGGAGAGCCGGTGAGGGACACCGGCCTCCCGAGGTACCCGTGGACTCTGTTCAATGCTGCCTCCCTGAGAGGGTCGGGTCAGATCGTGCGGTCTGCGGTGAGCGTGTCCAGTTCGTCCGGCGACAGACCGAGCCGGGTGCCGTAGAGGGCCCGGGTGTCGCTGCCGTGGGCGCGGCCCGTCCAGCGGATGGCGCCCGGTGTGGCGGACAGCCGGAACAGGACGTTCTGCATGCGCAGCGGGCCCAGTACCGGGTCGTCCACCGTCGTCAGTGAGTCCAGGGCCTGATACTGCGGGTCCTCGAAGATGTCTGCGATGCCGTACACGGGGGAGATCGCGGCCTCGGCCTCTTCGAAGGCGGCGATCACGGTGTCCCGGTCCCGTGCCGCGATCCACTCGCCGACCTGGGCGTCGAGGAGATCCGCGTGCGCCGCGCGGCCGGCGCCGCCGGCGAACCAGGGCTCGTCGGTCACCTCCGGATGCCCGACGAGCTTCATGACCCGTTCGGCGACGGATTGCGCCGAGGTGCTGACGGCCACCCAGGCGCCGTCCCGGGTCGGGTAGATGTTGCGGGGAGCGTTGTTCACGGACCTGTTGCCCGTGCGCGCGGGAACGGTGCCGAGCTGGTCGTACGCGGTGGGCTGCGGTCCGAGCAGGGTGAGCAGCGGCTCGATGATGGCGAGATCGACCACTTGCCCAGGGCCGCCGTGCACGTCGCGATGGTAGAGAGCGGTCTGTACGGCCGAAGCGGCGACCAGCGCTGCCACTCCGTCGGCCAGTCCGAAGGGCGGCAGGGTGGGTGGACCGTCGGGCTGGCCGGTCAGGGCCGCGAAGCCGCTCATGGACTCTGCGAGAGTGCCGAATCCGGGCCTGCGGGCGTAGGGACCGTACTGGCCGAAGCCGGTCACGCGGGCGATGACGAGGCGAGGGTTTGCCCGGTGCAGGTCTGTCGGCCCCAGTCCCCACCTTTCCAGGGTTCCGGGGCGGAAGTTCTCGATCAGGACATCAGCCTGGGCGACCAGCCGGAGCATCAGCCCGGCACCGTCGGGACGGCTCAGATCCAGAGTGACGGCGTGCTTGTTGCGGCCGAGCATCTTCCACCACAGCCCCTCACCGGCCTTGGACGGGCCATGGGTGCGAGCCGGGTCGGGCCGCACCGGGTGCTCGATCTTGATGACGTCCGCACCGTAGTCACCCAGGATCGTGGCGGCCAGCGGTCCGGCGAACAGGGTGGCGCAGTCCAGGACGGTCACTCCGTGCAGAGGCCCCGGAGCGACGGAACGCGCGACGTGGGGGAGGGGAGGTTCCATCGGCTCACGCACCTTCACGGGTCGCTGTTTCTCCTTGTGGAACGCTGTTTCGGAAAGCTAGCATGACCGTCCACTACGCAAAAGGGAAACGGTGTTTCCCTAAAATCCACGGATGCGGAAGGGAGGTACGGGTGGTGCCGCCTGCGGCTACCCGGCCTGTCATGTCCCGTTACGACCTGCTCATCAAGAACGGCACCCTCGTGGAGCCCGGCCTCGGCGAGATCACCGCGGACCTCGCGGTGCGCGACGGCAAAGTGGCCGCCCTGGCACAGCGCATCGACGACTCGGAGGCGACCGAAGTCATCGACGCCGCAGGCCGGATCGTCTTCCCCGGAGCCGTCGACGCCCACTTCCATCTCGGTATCTACCGCTCCCTGGAGCAGGACGCCGAGGAGGAGACGCGTTCCTCCCTGGTCGGTGGCGCAACGAGCGTTCTGTCCTACTTCCGCACGGGCGAGCACTACCTCAACCGGACCGGCACCTACGACGACATCTTCCCGGAAGTCCTCGCCGCGGTCGAAGGCCGCAGCCACACCGACTACGGCTTCCACCTCGCCCCCATGGACACCGCCCAAGTGCGCGAGATACCCGAGCTCGTCGCGAAACACGGCGTCAGCTCCTTCAAGTACTACATGTTCTACAAGGGCTTCAACCTCTCCGCCGACTCCAGGGACGCCAAGGGATTCCGGATGACCGCCGAGGGCGAGGAGTACGACCTCGGCCACCTCTACCAGCTCATGGAAGCGGTCGCCGCAGCCGGCGCCGCCCGTCCCCGCGGCCGGGTTTCGCTCTCCCTGCATTGCGAACAGTCCGAGCTGATGCGGCTGTTCATCGACCGGGTCCGCCGGTCCGGCGACCCCCAAACCCTGCGCGCCTACCACGAGGGCCGCCCGCCGCTTACCGAGGAAGTCGCGATCGGCGAGGCCGCCGCACTGGCCCGCGCCACCGGCTGTCCGGTGAACCTGCTGCACCTCTCGAGCGCCGCGGCCCTCGAAGGGGCCCGCGCGGCACGCGCCGCCTCGCCCGGCCTCGACCTGCGCACCGAGGTGACCCTGCACCACCTGTGCCTCGATCACGAGAGCCTCGACGCCGCCGGCCGCGGCCTCGGCGCAAAGGTCAACCCGCCCATCCGTACCCGCGCCGACAACGACGCCCTGTGGGACGGCGTCCTCGACGGAACCGTGGACTGGATCGCCTCCGACCACGCCTGCTGCATGGAGGAATCCAAAGGCGACGCCCTGTGGCCCGCCCTGCCCGGCTTCGGCGGCACCGCGCTCCTCTACCCCATCCTGCTCTCCGAGGGCCACCACAAGCGCGGACTACCACTGCGCCGCATCGCGGAACTGCTCTCCGCCAACCCGGCCGCCGCCTACGGCCTCACCGGCAAGGGATCGCTGATGGTGGGCTCCGACGCCGACCTGGTCGTCGCCGACCTGGACTCCGTGCGCACGGTCACGGCCGACCTCCTCCTGTCGGGACAGGACCACTGCCCCTTCGAAGGGCAGGAACTGCGCGGATGGCCCACGATCACCATCGTCGGCGGCCGGATCGCCTACCGCGACGGAGCCGTCACAGCCCACCCCTCCGGGCGCTACCTCTCCCGTTGAACCAAAGCCCGCGGTGACTTCTCGCGTTGACACAATGTCCGCACACACCCGACGATGACCGGGCGGTCACCCGGCCGCCCGGTCACCGTCGGGGAGCGCGCATGCCCACCACCACCTGGACGCACCTCTCCCCGGAACGACGGGAACGCATCCTGGTCGCCGCTATGGACGAATTCGGCACCCACGGCTACTCGACCGGCAGCCTCAACGTCATCGCCCGCCAGGCCGGCGTCGCAAAGGGCTCCCTCTTCCAGTACTTCGCCGGAAAGCTCGACCTGTTCACCTACGTTGCCGAGCAGACCTCCCTGCGCATCTTCGAGGCGATGCGGCCCTGGCTCGACGGCTACCGCCCGGACGGCCGCGGCAGCACACTCGACTTCACTGCGTACCTCATCGAAGCGATGGACGCCTGGGTCTCCTACTTCGAGACCCACCCCCTGGAACGCGGGGTGACCGCGGCCACCAACATGGAGATCGACCCCGTCGTGCGCCAGGCGGTACTCGAACCCGTCCAGCACCTCTACCTCGCCGGCCTGCGTCCCCTCGTCCAAGAAGCCGTCGCGGCCGGGGACCTGAGCCCCGACGCCGACGTCGATGCGCTTCTCTCCCTCTTGCTCCTGCTGCTTCCGCACATCGCCCTCGCACCGTTCTTCCCGGCCGTCGCCGGCCCCGTCGCACCATGCCGGGGAGACGAGGTAGCCCGCCGCAAGGCGATCGAACGGCTCGTGCAACCCGTTCTCACTGGATTCCGCGGCTCGCCCGCGGGCGGCTGACCAGCAGGCACAAGTACTCCAGCCCCGTCACCACGCCCTTGCGTGACGGGGCTTCAGGCATGTTCCGAGAAGGCGGGAACGGCGCGAAAGAATCCGCGTCGCACTGCTTGACGTGCCGTCCCCGCTGGGGCCCAATGGGACCGCTGGAGAAACAAAGTTCCAACAGAGGAAACACGCCGATCCGGTCCGGATCGGCTGGCGCCGCCGCGACGCCACGCGGCCCCCCTCCTTGGGAGTCCCCATGACAGACACCTCGCACAGACGAACTTTCCTCCCCCGCGCCCTTTTCGCCGCGGCCCTGGCCACTGTCGCGACCTTGACGGCCGTGTCGCCCGCCCCCGCTGCCGAGCAGGATTCCGCAGGCGTAGTCAAGGTCTCCAACACCGTCGAGGTCCGCTGCGCCTTCCTCGTCTACAAGCGAGCGGGGGACTGGTACTTCCCCGCCGGCACACCCAAGGGGACCGTCTGGCTGCAGCACGGCTTCAGCCGCGCCAACGACCACCTCGAAGATGCCGCCCGCCGTTACGCCGCCGCCGGCTTCGTCGTCTTCGCCCCGACGCTGCCTTCCTCCGACACCTTCGGCTGCACGGTCTCCAACCTCGGGAACAACACGGCATTCCTCAACAACGTTGCCGATCTCTTCGGGAAGTCAGCCGACCCGAACGACAAGCTCGGGCGCAGCTTTGCCGACGCCGCGGCCAAGGCCGGCCGGCCGGACCTCCAGCTGCCCTCCACGCTTGTCTTCTCCGGTCACTCCGCCGGGGGAGAGGCCGTCAGCTACGTCGCGAACCGGCTTCGCACGAACTACCCGGATGCCTTCGCCCGTCTCTCCGGACTCGTGCTCCTGGACCCCGTCAACTCATTCACCGGGCTCAACATGGCAAACGCCCTCAACGGCCTGAACAACACCAACCTCCCGATCCACGCCATCTCTTCGCCGCCCTACAGTGCCAACAGCCAGGCCTCCGGCACCGTCGAACTGACCACCGACGTCCACCGGGCCTTCCTCGGCGTCAGGCTCACCACCGGGTCGCACTGCGACGCTGAGGGCGCCAGCACCGACTCGCTCTGCACCGTGCTCAACGGCACTCCCCAGGCCGCCAACGTCGCCGTCCTCCAGGAGTTCGCCACTACGTGGGCCGCCGATGACGTGAGCGGCACGGTCACGGCCACCCACCGTCCCGGCGGCAGTCGATACGAGGCCCTGCGGACGGCGGGCACCATCCAGACGCTCAGCGGATCCTGATCCCTTCCGACACGGCGCCCGCCCCCCAACGCCGACGGGGGCGGGCGCCGTGGCATGGAAGAGGCGCTGCCCGGACCCGTGCGCGCCCGGCTGTGAGCGGAGCCTGACCGTCGAGCAGCCGGTCGGCGTCGAGCCTAGGGAGTCCCGGCATCGTCCGCGATCTCGTCGACCGTCCGGTGGGCGCGTCCACGAGCTGCCGGCCTGTCCAGCAGCAGCGAGTCCAGCAGCAGGGGCGAAACGATCGCCGAGACCGCCTCGTCCCGTTCGGCCGCGGTCAGACCGGCGGGTGCCAGGGCGGCTCGGAACGGCTCCAAGAGGTCCTCGACGTATCTCCGGCGAAGGCCTGCCATCGCCGAATCCCAGGCAGCCGCCGCGACGATGGCCTGCAGGAAGCCGCCGACCGGCTTGTCGCGCAGCCGGTCGCACAAGACGTCGACTTGGGTGTGCAGATCGATCCGGACATCCCCGGTCGGGGTGGCCTCGTGTCGCGGAGCGACCTCGACCAGGGCTGCTAGAACCGCATGGGGAGTGGGCCAGTGTCGGTAGACCGTCGACCGCGAGACTCCCGTGGCGGCGTGCAGCCGCTGCGCCGACAGCGCCGCCGCGCCCTCGGTGAGCAGCAGGTCCAGGGCGGCGGTCAGCACGACGGTCTCGGTCTCGGAAGTCGGTCCCGCGGGGCGGCCAGGTTGGGTCACCGGATTAACGATACATCTTGTGCCGCAAATAGGTTACCGCTACTTTCTGTATCGGAAAATCGACTCGAAGGGAGCCGCCATGCGGCCGCACGTGGAACTGGTGGACGAGCGTGATCTCATCTGGCACACCGGGGAGTTCGAACACGCGGAGGGAAGTGCCCGCCAGCGCAACCTCAGCTACGACGAGGAGGACGGATCGGCCTCGCTGAAGGTCTGCTTTACCACCGACTGGTCACGGCCGGCCGGCGTCCACCATGCGGCCACCGAGTGGTACGTCCTCACCGGCAGGGTGACCGTCGGGGACACCGTGCTCGGCCCCGAGGGCTTCTGGATGGCCCCGGCCGGAGTCCACACTCCCCGCATCACGGCCGAAGCCGGCACCGAGATCCTGCTCTTCCGCGAGTACGGCGACTGGCACTTCGATCTCGCCACCACCGACCGAGAAGGCCTGCGTCCGGACCAGAAACTGGTTGTCCTGCAGACCTCGGACATGCCCTGGATCGATGTGCGTGATGGCAGCCCGATGCGCTTCGACCTCGGCGGCACACCCGTCCCGGGCCTCTACATCAAGATGCTGGCTCGCGACGAGAAGACCGGCTTCTACAGCCGGCTGATCAAGGCCAAGCCGGGCTGGCGCGAGGAACCCCTCGCCCACCATCCATGCACGGAAGAGGCCTACTGCCTCGACGGCGCCTTCGACTACAACTACGGCAAAATGTGGCCCGGAACCTACTTCTGGCGCCCCGCCCTCATCCGACACGGCGACTTCACCGCCGACGCGGAGAAGGGCTGCACCTGGATCGTGCGCTCCGACAGCGATCTCGTGGACTGGTACACATCCGACGCCCGTGTGGTCATGGAGGGCGAAGCCACCAACTGGGGTCCCGACCACCCGCACAGCGTCCCGCCGCGCTTCGTCGAACCGGTCCGCTCCCGCAGCATCGGCCCCTGGGACAACCCCACCTACCAGTAAACGGCCCCCGCGTGCGGGGCATCGAGGAACTCCGCCAAGCGCCCCGCCTCGTCCCGACCTTGCACCGCGCGCCGCGCGATACCCGTATGCGCGTTGCGCCTGACCGGCAGAGGGGTGAAGTCCACCCCAGCGGCCCCAGTCACAGTCGGGAACGCCTCGGCGCAGGCGAACGTCACCTCCGCTCCCGCCGCCCGGAGCTCTCCCAGCAGCACGGACCGCGGGGCGGCGTGCGAGTGGACGCTGGAGTGATCACAGTGACCCGCGGCACGAGGACCTCACTTCCGTCAGAGGACTGCCTGTCCCGGTCGCGTCGGCAAAAGTCCCGCATCCGAACGCAGCGGGGGTGCCGGAATGCTCATTCCCCCATCCGAAGTTGTGACCGACGACAGCCATCCGTCGGACCACCTGATGGACCTCGCCAGCGCAGGACGGCTCCGTGTCCTGGAACCGACCCAGTGGGCCTCCCTCGTCCGACGGGAACCCCTGAACAAGAGGCCGGCCAGGCTCGCCCTGTGGCGTCACCTCGCGGACCAGCCCGCGCATCGCCATCTCCTCCCACGATCCGACGCGACCCTCGACGCCTACGAACGCTGGCTCCTCACGGCCGCCAGGGGCGGGCAACTGTACGAGCCGCGCGTGCTGCCGCGCGGAGGCGGCCTGCTCGTGGTCCCGTCGATGCCGCTCGGTGAGATGGACACCCCGGGAGGGGGGAGCGGCGGTGGCCTCGGGATCTTCTTCGCCGGCCTGGGCGACACCCTCGCGCGCGGACTTCTGGCAGGCACGTCTGTCGTACGCGGTCGCGGCCCGGGAAACCGGACTCTTACCCTGCCGACCGACCCGCACACCATGGCCACCCCGGGTACGGGAGCCGCGCTCGACGGCCGCGCACTCGCCTGGTGGGCCCGCAGGATCCTGGAGGGACTGGGACGACGCCCCGACCTCGTCCACGTCAGGTACGCTGTCGACGGATCCCTGGCGGGTCGCCGAAGCCGCTCGCACACTGAGTGCCCGCCTGGTCTTCACCGCGACTCCCTACCCGCACCGGCGCGTCAGCGACCAGCGTGCCGGACGTGCGGCCACCGCCGTGACGGGACACGGAAGCACTGCGGCGCCTGGAGAAGGCGCTGGCCTGTTCGGCAAGCACCGGCAGGGCCTGCTACGTCGGTCAACGGGATCCTCCTGGACACCTCGTCGTCCGAAGCCCTGGCCATGGGGCTGGAGCAGCTGTTGTCTCTCGAACCCGCGGTGGTCAACACCATGGCACACCGTGCCGGGCCACCGTTCGCGCGATCTACTCGATCGACGCCGCGGCCTCTGCCTTCGCCTCCGTCTACGCGGAGCTTCACGCTCCTGCGTGAATGAAGGCCGGGAGGCGGTCACACAGTGATCTCGGCGGCCGCATCCGACACGGAGCCCGAGAGCGAAGAAGCGTTGAAGCGCTCTGAGTTTCGACGGTCCAGACGGTGGTAGAAGGAGCGAAGAACATGATCAAGGTGGAACGGAAGATTCTCGTCGGCATGCCGCTCGACGAGCTCGTGGCCTACCTGGCGGACTTCGGGCATGCCCAGGATTGGGACCCGGGCACGGTCCGGTGTGCCCGGATCGACGACGGACCGGTTCGGCCCGGTGCCACGTGGCACAACACCTCGCGCTTTCGCGGACGCACCACGAACCTGGTGTACCGCCTGGAGTCCATGGAGCCACACCGGCTCGTCTTCGCCGGCGCCAACAAGACCGTGGAGGCCAGGGATGTCATGCGGTTCGAGCCGCGCTCGGCTGCCGTCACCCAGCTGACCTACACCGCTTCCCTGAAGTTCAAGGGCCTCGCAAGACTCGCCGAACCCTTCCTGCGGTCGGAGTTCGAGACGCTCGCCGACAAGGTCGCGGAGCGACTGCCCACCGAAGCCGAGGCCCGAAACGGGTGACGGGCCGAGATGGCGACGACGCAGGATGTCCGCATCTCCGCCGTGCTGGCGGGCTACGGCTCCAAGCTGCTCGGCTCGGCGGTCGAGCACCTCATCGTCGTTGGCGTCCCAATCGGGGCAGGCCGTCGGAGGGAAACGCACGGACTTCGGGTTCTGCTTCCCAGGCAGCTCAAGGTCGCTTTCCTACCTGAAGGTCACGGGAGTAGCCGGGCCAGGAGTGCGCCTGGGTCCTGCCTTTCGATCTCTTGGAGGATCCCGGCCAGGCCGTCCGGTCCGAGGCGGGAGCGGAGTGTCTCCTCGCACTGCCGGCGGACGGGGGCGAGTTCGGGGGTGCCGCGCTGGGGATGGCCGACAGCGCGCCAGTGCACCAGCCCTGCCGCGTAGGCGTACGCCGCCTTCTTCTCTTCCCCTTGTCGGGCGGTCGCGGCGGCGAGGAGGTCCAAGCCGAGGGCGACGCCGAAGCTGTCGCCGATCTTCCGCTTCGAGCGGAGCATCGTCTGGGCCCGCTCAGCGGCCACGTCCGCCCGCTCTTGGAGGAGTGCGATCAGGGCGAGCTGGTACTCGGTGTATGAGCGGGTCCAGTACTCGCCGATCAGGGCGCACTTCTCGCGGAGCGAGGCGGCCTTCGTTTCGGCTGTGCCCAGGTCGCCGCTGCCGGTGAGCGCGAAGACTGCCACCAGTCGGCAGAACAGGCGGCCCTGGGAGTAGAACGGGTCATGGGGAGCCGCGTCCAGGGCTCTTCGGACGGTGTCGTGCGCGAGCTGGGGGTTACCGTCCATCAGGTGAACCAGCCCACCCAGATAGGCCGCCCGCAACGCCCCCTCGGAGTCGAGGACGGGGTCGGCCGCCGCACTGCACGTGTCGGCCAGGGCGAGTGCACCGTGGTGGTCGCCCTGGAGCAGCAGGGTCACGCCCAAGGCCCACAGGGCCTGGGCATGGGCCGCTCCGACCGGCTGCGGTGTCCGGTCCAGGCAGCGCTCCAGGTAGTCGCGGGCTTCCTGCAGGTGCCCGGTGCACGCCCAGAAGAACCCCAGCCGTCCCGCCAGCCCCAGAGCCCGGTCCGGGGAGGAGGCCAGGAGGTGGTCCAGGGCTGCGCACAGCTCAAGGTGGGCGGCCTCCACGCTGGCGTAGGCGTCGACTTGACCCGGCCCCAGCCAGTCCTCCTCAGCTTGGGCGGTCACCGCGGCGAAATGGGCGGCGTGCCGGTCCGCGAGCTCGTTGCCCTCACCCAGTTCCGTGAGCCACATCAGGCCGTACTCACGCAGTGGCTCCAGCAGCCGCCACCGCTCCCCGACCCGCGTCAGCACCGACTTGTGGGCCAGGCCCTCCAGGAGCCCGGCCACCTCATCGACCGGGAGTACGCCATCCGCACAGACCGCCTGGGCAGAGTCTGGGGCGAAGGGCTGACGAAACACGGTCAGGCGCGCCCACAACAGCCGCTCCTTCGGACTGCACAACTCATGACTCCACCCCATGGCCGTCCACAGACTCCGATGACGCGCAGGCTGCACGGGCTCCCGCGTGCGCAGCAGGGCTGCACCAGCCCGGGCCCGCAGCCGACCGGCGAGAGCCTGAGGGGACGTGTGGGCCAGTTGGGCGGCGGCGAGCTCCAAGGCCAGCGGCAGACCGTCCAGGAGCCGGCAGATCTCCGCCGCCGCGGCCTGCTCCTCTTCACCGTCCCAGAATGAGCCCACGGCCACCGCCCGCTCGCGCAGCAGCTGCACGGCCTCCGCCTGGGGCAGGGGCTCAAGGTGAAGAACGTGCTCACCCGGGATGCCGAGGGGCTCACGGCTGGTGACCACAACCTGCAGCCCCGAACAGGCGGTCAGAAGGTCCCCGACCACACTGCGCACGGGGCCTGTCAGGTGCTCACACGAGTCCAGTACCAGCAGTATCCGGCGCTCGGCCATCCACTCACAGAGCCCTGCCAGCGGCTCGCGGTGCTGGTGGTCGGAGAATCCCACCGCATCCGCGATGACTGCAACCAGCCGCCTCTTGTCCTGCAACGGCCACAGGTGGGCCCAGGCGATCAGAACGTCCTCGCCCACACCGCGGCCGATCACGTCCAGGGTGAGACGCGACTTTCCCACACCGCCGACGCCGGCCACGGTCGTCAGCCGCCGCTGGGTGAGCGCGGTCACCAGCGCCGCGCTCTCGGGCGCACGGCCTATGAAATTCGATGCCGCTTCAGGAAGCTCGGAGATCATCACAGCATTCTCGGCCGCGCCCCACGGCCCGTGCACGGAAATGAGCAGACAGGGCCGTAATACGAGGGTGCGCGTGGGCCGATCCACGCTGCCGTGCGTCCTTCGCCGGCGCATCGTGCACCCGGCGCCGGCTCGGTTCTGATCATGCGCGCCGCCGACAACGCCGGCCGGCTCGCCACGGCGGGCCGGAACCGTCGCCATGCCCCGGTCCCAGGGGCTCCGCCGCGGAGAGGCATCCGGTGTCGAAGAGGGTGCTAGACGCGTCCCTGGTCGCGGATTCCTCGAGCCTTCGCACGCGAGTTGGTCACCATCCACAGGCCACCCAAGATGACCGCCCCGGCCATCCACAGAAACACGATCGCACCGGTGCACCTGGTCGGTTCCTTTCCGGGGTTGGGGAGGGGTGGTGAGGGAGCGGGAGCGGTGGTTCTACTGGTGCCGCTCGTGCCGGCAGCCCTTGTACGCGACGAGTACGGCGACGGATTCGTCGTTGCGGGAGTGGGAGATCGACCACCAGAAGCCCGGGTCCTGCATCCGCGGCCATGCTCTGCCCCTGACGGGTCTTGCCGTGCGTCCGGAGGACCTGCCGGCTGCCCCGCAGGTCTTGCGGCACAACGCCCCATAGCGTCCGGCCGGCCCGGGTTCGACTTCGACTTCGGGCTGGGTCTTGACCTCGGGCTCGGCCTCGATCTCGCTCTGACCTTGGGTTGCGCAGTCTGGATGCACGGGTTTTGTGGTGGGTTGGCTCACGGGATATGCGCGGTGGCGGGGGTCTGCTAGCCGTCTGACCTGTGTGAATGGGTGCGGCGGTGGCACCGGATGGGCGTCATCGCGGCCGGGTGGGCGATCCCTGCTCATGGAACCCAGCGATAGTGCTCATGGCTGCCATGAGGTGACCAAGCTGCTGCCGTTAGGCGCCTATCGCGAGGACGGCTGGCTGCCATGAACGTGCCTGTTCACACCCGCCCGCCCCAACCACCCAGGCCTGCGCCTGATGGGCACCGTGTTGCTGGGGTGTCGTTCGGTTGGTGAAGGTCGCTGTCGTTTTCCGGTGCGGGTTGGTCGTCGTGCGTGTAGGGCGTGGCGGTCGTGTTGCTGTTGCCATTCCTGCCAGCGATGCGGGAACGGTGCGCCGGGCAAGTGGGCTCGCTAGCTCTGTGGTTGAGCGGAGTCGTTGTTGCGGGTCGCGTATCGTCCTGATCTGTGCCGACAGCTGAGTTGGGGGGCCTGCCGTTCGGAAGCAGGAAGGCCCCGTGGTGGCAGTGGTTCGGCATCCGTGTCCGCCTGTGCAAAGGATTCCGCATGTCCCGCATACGCCTTCTTGCCGTCCCTGTCGTCGTCCTGGCCGCCGCGCTGGGCGCGCTCATGATTCAGCCCGCTCCGGCCGCCCCGGACGCCTCGGCCGAGGCCATGACCAAGGCGGAGTACGCCAAGGTCAAGCTCGGCGGCAGCATCACCGCCCTGCACACCGCCGCGGGCAAGGGCGCCTGCAAGCTGGTCTTCACCCACCGCGAGGACGGGCACGTCTCCAAGACCTACGACTGCAAGGGCGACAAGCTCGACAGCATGGGCTCCTTCATCTTCACCGACGGCAGGCTCGGGGAGAAGTCGCACCGGGGCCTGGATGGCCTCACGTCCAACGGCAAGATGACCAAGGCCAAGTTCGACGAGACCAAGAAGCGCCAGACCCTCGCCCAGCTGACCGCCGTCACGGGCAAGGGTGTGTGCGTTCTCGTCAGCGGGTTCGAGGCCAAGAGCTACAAGGAAGACACCTACATCTGTACTCAGACCAGCAGCTCCGGTCAGGCGAAGTTCAGGATGAAGGACGGCGAGCTCTCCACGCGGAGCCAGTACCGCCTCGTGTGACCGAACCGCGGCCCAGGGCGCGCCTGTGCCCGGGGACGCGCACCGCGGGTGGGGCCGGTTGCTATTGGCCAAGCTGGCCGGTGGTCGCGGAACTACCACCATCCCGGAGCCAGCAGCTGTCCGCGCCGTACGGAGAAGCCGCGTACGGCCGGGTCGTCCATGGGCCGGAGCTCCCCGGCTGTGGTCCGCCACGGCAGCTGGGCTATGCCGCCGTAGGGTTCCATGAATCGCACGCTCACTTGACGCGGATGCACCCCACCCCCTCTGTCGATCCAAGGCAAGGCCGCAGGCAGTCCGCCTTCCCCTTCAGTGCAGGACGGGCGGGCCTATCTGAGTACCTGACGCTGTCGCGAATCTTGGCGCGTGTCTCTGTTCCGGATCCGTTGGGTGGGCATTCGTCAGTGGCGCCTTGGGGCGCCTGACGCTGTTCCGTGGAGGTCAGGGATCATGTCCGTGGCACTGGTGTGAAACGGGGGACGGGCATGAGGGCAGTTGGCGACTTCGCACGGCTTCTGGGGGCGCCGGTGCGGAGCGGCGAAGGAGAGCTGATCGAGGCAATCGCCCGGGACTGGTCGGTTGCGTTCCCTGCGGACTTCGTGGAGGTAGCTGGCGCGTATGGGGACACGTCGATCTCGGAGTACATCTACTTCTGCGGAGCACGCACTCTGAGGGAGTACGCCGACGGGATGGGACGGCTCCTGGAGGAGTCGCGCAGGGTCCCGCACCTTGTGCTCCCGACCTCCGGCGGTGCCCTGGTTTGGGGGAACACGATCGAAGGTGACCAGCTCTTCCTCGTGCCGCACGACGACGGCTCCTGGACTGTGTCCGCCTTCCGGCGAGCGTGGGCAGACTGGCACGACACCACCCTGGGGTTCAGCGACTGGTTCCACCAGGCTCTCGCCGGCGAGATCGGGACAGACTGGCTGCCGGAGTGGAACCCGGGAATCCACCCGCTGGAACTCACGTAGCTGCTGCCTGCCCCTTTCAGGAACCCAGTCAGCCGTGCGGGTGGGTGGCGACGTGCCAAGACCTTGGGCGGGGGATGCGCTGCCAGTCGAGGAAGTCCTGCAGGGCGGTCGGGGTGCGGGGTTGACTCTCTGGCGCGGGTGGAAGGTGGGCTGCGATACGTTCGAGGTTCACCGCGATCGCGGTCAGCACATGCTGGACGTGAGCCTTTTCTTCACTGCGGTAGCGGCACTGGCGCATGCCGTGACCGTTGACGAACTCGTTGATGGTGCTCTCGATGCCAGCTCGCAGCGAGTACCGCGACAACCATTCCGGGGTCTGCTGCTCAGTTCGTGACTCGGACTGGAGATCGTGGAGTTCGCGAGGAAGGAAGGTTAGCGCCCCAAGATCGCCCTTGGTGCAGGCCGTCTTGATCGGGCACGAGCCGCAGTCGCTCTTGGCGAACATGACCTGGATGTAGGGAGTGACGGACGGCGGTGTCACCCACCGCTGGTTCTTCGTGCCCTGAGGGCAGGTGACCTGCTTGGCGTCCCAGCCGATGACGAAGGCGTCGCGGTGGAAGACGTTGCCCTTGTGAGACAGGCGGGTGGTCCTGGCCCGAACCGGGCCGACCAGGCCAACGCCAAAGTCGCGGGCAACATGCTGCTTGAGTGCAACGGAGGTGTAGCCCTGGTCGACGAAGTGCTCGGCCGGCAACAGCTCACGCTGGTCCAGCTGCGCCAGGATCACCGGCAGGGACCTGGAGTCATGTACCGCGGCCTTGGTGGTGGTCACGTGAGTGATCACGTTCACCGCATCGTGGTCGCAGGTCTCGGTGACGTGTGCCAGGAAACCTTTCCAGCGGGTCTCACCGCGGCGCGCGAAGCGGGCGGCAGTGTCGTAGGGCGAGACAATGGCGACGGCGGAGGGCGGCAGCCCGGCCGTGTCCGCCCCGGCGCCGCGAAATTCGGCGGCGCCGGGGGGTGTTGGTGTAAGCGAGTGCGCGAATCTTGGCGTGCACCCTTTCGCCGGAGGTCAGGAGCCCGCGCCGGCCGGTGTGAGCTTCGCGATGTCGATGACCTCAGAATCCGCCGGGGGCGCGGTGTCGATGGGGGTGTCGAACGCCGAGTAGGCGATCTCTCCGGCCACGCCCCCGCCCACCAGGGCCTTGAGAAGGTGGGGAGTGCCCTCGGTGGCGATCCAGTAGGTCTCTTCCTGGCCTTGCTCGGTCTCCGCAGAGACCGCGACCACCGCCCTGCCGTCGATCAGGGAGGTCCCGGACTCCCTGGCCTTGACCGCGTTCGCGCCGACCCTCGTCAACGGGGTGACCTGGTCACAGGCGGACGACATCTGGCGAGCCTGCGGGTTGCTCGTGGGAATGCGCACCCAGTGCGCGGCGAACGCGCCGACCACCGCGTTCTCCTGCTTCTTCGAGGCCTTCTTCTGCGCGGCGACGCTCCGCCAGAACTCGGCATCCCCCTTGACGTGGACGACCTCGGCCGTCTTGATGATGCTGAGCGACCCGGTGCCCACCATCTGCACGGTGCCCCGGCAGTTGCCCTTCTTATCGACGGCCAGGTCCATCTTGACCGACGTGCCCGCCGCCACCGGCGTTCCGTCCGCGGTCTTTCCGCCCGCCGTGCTGGACAGCGTGCCCGTGACGTGAAACGACTGGAGCGCGTCCATGGCCGCGCCGGACTTGGCGAGGATCTGGTCGACCGACAGGGTATCCAGCGCGGCGGACGGCGTCGCCGTCGGTGTCGAGGCGCCGCTCGCGCTCTCCGCGTCGGGCCCGCAGGCCGTCATGGCGAGCAGGACCGTGGTGCCAAGTGCCATCGTGGCGATCGTTCGCGCGTGCATGTGTCCCCCGGGGATGTCGTGGGCGACCGACGATATCCGCAGGACCAAGAGGTGCCGCACCGGTCGGCCTCGGTGGCTCTGTGCACAAGCGGCCAGGCTCAAGGACCGGATCAGATCACCACCCTCGAACAGCAGATCGCCGACCTGGAACTCAAGCTCTTGGAACGCGACGACGACCCTGCCATCGCCCTCGCCGCCAACCACGAGCTCATGACCCAACTCAACCGCGACCCTGCTCGGCGGGCGGTGCGGGCGTCGGCCGCTGCCAGGTCGGCATGGGGGGAGGCGCGGCTGTTCGGTGTGTTGAGGCCGCCGATCGCGGACCTCGCTGACCAGCGGGTGAAAGGCTGGCGGAGCTTGGCCGGGCGGGTGGTGGCCGTCTGGATGACGAAGTCCTCGTCGTCAGTGCTGAGCAGGCGGGGACGACCTCCCGCCCACTGAGGGTCCAGGCAGGCCAGGCCGATCTCGTTGAACCGGTGGATCACGTCGCGGACGATGTCTTCGTCGGCCTGGACCAGCTGAGCGATCACCGGGACGCGGTTCCCGCCGGCCGAAGCCAGCAGCATCATCGCGCGCCGATAGCGCACCGAACTCGTGCTGCCTCGGCGCACGATCTGCTGCCGCCGCCGCTGTCCCTACTGGTCGGTCAGTCAGCGCACACGGACAGGCTCGGCCACCGCACCTCCACCGCTCGGATCGGACGTCATCCCGCATCCAACCGCCCAGGACCACCAACCCGGCGAACCTATGGGGTCACAGCACTAGATCGGCTGGCTCCTCGGCGATGACCCGTTGGCGGTGCCGTGGGAAGTCGTCCGTGTTGCCTCGTGCGCCTCGGCGAGGGCTTGCTGTCGGATGTCTCCGAACAACTGGATCGTGGTGGCGCCCAGGGTGTCGTCTCTGCCGACGGTCCGAGCATCCCCTGTGCGGGAGTAGAGGGCCGGGATGGATTCCTTGGAGAACGGGGGTGGGGTCGGTTCGCCTGGCAGGACGAGGGTGACCCCGCCGTACCGCTTCACCCCGCCTTCACGGACGACCATCACCGCGTCGATGGCGAGGTCGGTCAGGAAGTTGCTCGCGAGCCCGTCCAGGTCGCGGACCAGCGCCGGGACGGCCGTCACCCCCTGGCTTCGCAGCAGTTTCTTGACCTCGGCCTCGAACCTGTGCGCACCGACCATGGCACTGAACTTGGGCGACTGGCTACGCCTGGGGGCATGCACAATGCGCCCCTTGGCGTCGTAGTTGACACCGTTCAGGCCCCTGAACGTCGGACTGTGGTTGTACCACTTGATACCCACCTGGACTTCGACGTCGAGCGAAGAGACAAGGTCCGCGGGAACCAGCTTGGTCCGCCCCTGCTCAGCCGCCCTTCTTCTGCATCCGGCGACGATCTCCGTCAGGACCGTCCGCACCACCGACGCGGCCGCGCAGGCGGCCGGCCGGGAGACGTGCATGGAGGTCACGTCCCTGAACACCCTCCGGACGAGAGAAGGTGTGAACGGCAAGGCGACTGAGGCCGACACGGGCGTGGGACTGCTCTCGGAACGTATGGGCTGTGCAGGCATCGGAAGAAACACTCCCCGTTGTCGGACTGTTCGAAGGCACACCCAGGGCAGACGGACGGCCGAGGTCCGGTCCCGGCACGTCCTACTCCTTGGGCGGTCCTCAGGTGCAGGCCAAAGCCTCGCATCCGTCACTGACACCAGCCCGGTTGGCTCCTGCCCCGGGTGCTCGGGCGGCCCTGCGGTCCGGTAGGAAACCGCTGTGCGGTCCATGACCTTCAGCGCTTATAGTCTGCACCCTCAAGGGGAGGGAATCAGCAGGTGAGAAGCATACGAGGGCTAGTCGCCGCGTCGACTGTGGCCACCACCGTGGTCTTGACGGCCGGCTGCTCGCAGACGGCGCAGTCCACGAACGTAAGCGCAACGCGCCCCGTTCCGTACGCGGCGGTCGGTGAACTGCCGGAGTCGCTGGCCGCGGACGGCACGACGATCGTGGTGGGCGACCCGGCCGCGGCCACCACGGTCCGCCTGTACGAGGACCCGCGCTGCCCCATCGTGGACGAGTTCGAGGCGAGCGGAGCACCGGCGCTCCGCGCGATGACGCTGCGCCGCGAGGCGAAGACCGAGTACACGCTCGCCTCCTTCAGGGACGACCGAGTGGGTGGCGACGGCTCGAAGAAGGCTGTCAACGCGCTGCGCGCAGCGCTGGACGCCGGCCTGTTCGCCGAGTACCACACAGTGCTGATGGAGAACATGGCCCAAAGCGAGCGCGCGGGCGGGTACACCAACAACTCGCTGCTGGTCCTGGCCGACCAGGTCCCCGGCCTGCGCAGCCAGGCGTTCGATTCCGCGGTCGCGACGATGAAGTACAGCGACTTCGTGACCGCGTCCGAGAAGACGTACGAGGCGGCCGGCGGCGACGACCCGCGAGGGCCCGGCACTCCCACGGTCGCCATCAACGGGACCCAGATCACCGGCACCCGGTACGCATGGCTCTTCGAGGAGAGGTCGTTCGGCAAGCTCCTGAAGTCCGCGCGCGGCTAGTGCTGTGACCGGAAGGTTCACCGGGTTGGTCGGGATCTGCTTCAGGGCGACGGCGGACGTGGCTCCTGGTCCCGACCTTGCCACCGGACACTTGCTTGAACTCGGTGGCGCATCCGGGACCCGGGGGCGGGATGCTGGGCGGTGACCACCCAGACCCCTGGTCATGTCAGTGCCCCGACTGGCGGCCCGTCCGGATCGGCGGCAGCGATGACCACGACTGCCTCCCACGCGACTTTCCGTGCGTCGGTAACGATCAGCCCGACTACGTCGGGAATCGTGACCTCGTCGGCTGTGCTCGGTCCCATCCAGCTCATGTAACCCCCTGAGTGCAGCATCGCGCCGATCTCCGGCAGAGGAATGATCTTGGCCCAACCCGGTGAACGTATGCGGTCACAGCACTAAAGGTTGTTGCAGAAGCGTGGGCATGGGCGGGCTTGTATGTTGGCTGACCTGCTGTTTCACCGGGCCATGGCGAGGTTGTGCATGGTTGCGACGGCCTGGACGGCGTGGTGGAGGCTGTCGCCTTTCTGTCGGCAGTCGCGGAGGATCTTCCAGTTCTTCATGCGGGCGAAGGTGTGCTCGACGCGGGCGCGGACCCGTCGGTGTTCGGCGTTGTCCTCCTCCTGGCCGCGCAGGAGGGGCCGTCCGGCTCGTCTGCGGTGCGGGACGATGAGCCCTGTCCCGAGATAGGCGCCGTCCGCGATGACGGTCGTCCCGGCCGCCGTCGCCGGCAGGTCCGATTCCCGCCAGACGTGGGCGTCGGCCTTGTTGCCGGGCGCCGGCCGCGCGCTTGCGACGACCAGGCGGCTGTCCGCGTCGATGATGACCTGCACATTCGCGGAGAAGCGGTAGTTGCGGGACGAGGTGGCGACGGTGCGGTCTCGGACGGGGATCAAGGTGCCGTCCACGATCCACAACCGGTCCACGTCGGCGACGGGCCGCGGGGCCAGCTCCAGCGCCAGGAGCGGACCCAGCCTGTTGATCACCCGGCAGACGGTGGCCGGGGAGATCCCGAAGAGCGGGGCGAGCTGGCGCATCGTGAGATTGGTTCGGTAGTAAACGGCCACCAGCAGCACCCGGTCCGGCAGTGGCAGGCACCATGGACGGCCTCCACCTGGGCCGTTTCCGCCCCGCTCCCGCACCACCTTCACGAGCTTCGCGAAACGGTCCATCCGTAGACCAGTGAACGTCTCCACCCACACCGACTCAGCCCGCAACACCCCACCCATACAAGAGGAATGCCCCATCCCAGACGTTCTGCAACAACCTTTAGAGCCTGTCTCTTTGACCGGTGGCTGGGTTGGCTAGTCTGTTGCGATGACGGACAGTGAGTTGGTTGTTGACCTGCGTGGTCGGCAGATCGAGACACTCAACGATTTCTGGGACGCGGTGAGGGCCGCTACGCGTTGCCGGGGATGTCGCGGACAGCGTGCACTCCAAGCCGAGGTACCTCGTAGTGGAGGCGCAGGCCCGGATTCCGCTCCGGGGCGAGCCAGCCGTATGCCCGCAGGGCCCGCTCGCTGCCGAGTACGGTCGTGGGCAGGTTGAGGAGGCCCTCATCGGACTCGGTCGTGATCCTGAGCGGCAGCGGAGCGTTCTCGGGTCGGTCGCCCAGCTGCCACCCTGCACCGAGGAGTTCCGTCTCCGCGCCGCCTTCTGTGCAGACCTCCAGGGAGCTGAACAGACCGCTTGGTCCTCGTACCACGCCCGGGTGCCAGACGGTCCTGCCCTGTTCCCGATAGAGCACCTCGGGTTCGACCGCGAAGGCCAGTCGGCGTCCGGTCTGGGCCTCACCGATGAAGTTGATCATCTGTAGGCCCAGTGGGCGTACCCAGAACTGCAGGTAGGCATCGTCCATTCGGACATCGCCGAACTGTCCAGTCGCCCGGTAACGTCGTGCTTCACGTTCCACGTTGTGAAACGGCACGAGGAATCCCGGGCTGTCCGGCCCGCGGAGAGTCATCCCGGCCGGGCCCAACGGGTCGAACTCCTCCCACTCGGTACCCTCGATCCGCCCCTCCGGTGCGTCCACGACAAGGGTCAGGACCGAACCGGCGGGCCCGCGCACCAGCCCGGTGTGCCAGATGCAGATCCCGTCCGCCTCGTGAAGAACCTCCGGGTTCAGCAAGATGTCCGGCGGGGGCGGTGCATCAGAGCTCACGGTTTCTCTCCGATTCAGGGTGAGATGTCGCAGTCGAGAGCCTTCTCGCCGGAGAAGACCGTGGGGAACTGGATGCCTCGTGCGTACGGTTTGACCTGGATGCGGTAGACCCGCTTCGTAGTGGTGCCACATGGGGCATCGCGGAACACCCGTGACACGCGGGTGGAGTCCTCGCTGAACGGCGTTCTGATTTCCTTGCCCTCGTTCGGGAACACGACGCAGAGCGTGCCGGGGCAGGTGCTTTGCAACTGTAGGAGCATCCACTGGGGTTTGGAGTTTCCCTCGCAGGTCTGCTCTGCCCCCCATTCCAGCTTGCCTGCGACCTTCCGGGGCCCGGTGAAGCGACCTACGCAGTAGTCGGAGAAGGGATTCGCGGCGCGGCTCCCATTCTCCCAGTGAAGGATCCAGCTTCCGTCCTCCTTCACTGTCACCTGCGGCTCTCCGCCGTCCGCCGCAGTGGCGTCCATCGCCGTGACTCCGAGCAGAAGTGCTCCCGCCGCAATGATTGCGGTGTAGCGCGCGATCTTCATGCAACCTCCCGAACGAACATCAAGCGCACAGAACCCTACTCTCCGTGACATTAGCTCCGCGGCATTCCGTACCGTCCGCTGTGTCGTACCTCGCCAGCCCAGGGGCGAAGCAACCGCAAGCCCGCGTACGCCGCCACGGACCACCCCGAAGGGACATCGAGCGGCCCTGAAACGTCGAAGATCCCGCCCGATCTTCGGAGCAGGCCTCCGCCGCAACCTTTAGAGCGGTACCGCATCAGTAGGAGAGTTCGGCTGCTTGAAGTCACCCGAGGACGGCTCCGTGGTGGCAGATGACCGTGAATGCTGCTGCTTCGTTGATCGGGTGCCGGAGGCGTGAGTGGCGATCGGTGTCCGACTGGGCCCCGCTGCTGGATCCGGCTTCATGACCTGCGCGCTCGTCAGGCCCCGGCCGCCAACTCGGCGGCCGGGGCGATGGGGTCAGTTCGTGGTGCAGCGGCCGCAGGTGACGGGCCGTCCGGTGGCCAGCAGTGGCTGAAGCTGCCCGGTGGTGGCGTCGTTCATGCAGCATATGGCTGCGCTCTGCCGGTCCGGAGCGGCTGCGGGGGCGCGGCGTACGGCTCTGCAGCGGGGCGGGCGCCGGGCGGGGGGGAGAGCGGCAGCGCCGGCCGGACGTCGCGCTGTTTCCGGGCCGGGCGGGGCCCGGGGGTTTGTGGTCGGCCGTCACGGCGGCCGGGGACGCCTTCGCGGCCGGTCCGGGGGCGGAGTGCACGGTGACGCACCCCGGGACCGCGAGCAGCACGGCGAGGAGCAGGGGCAAGGACCAGCCCCAGCAGACCCGACCCGCCGAGCACACGGTGACCCGACCATGAGCCCCACACCCGCAGCCCCCGTCATCGACACCCACGTGATCCTGCGCGACGGCGACATGATCCGGCTGTCCCAGCGCGCCGGACCGTACGGCCACGGGCGCTGGCACGCCCCCTCCGGCAAGCTCGACTAAGTCAGACGATGTTGTTGTAGTGGTGCGATATGTCGAAGAGGTTGCTGCTCTCGCGCGTGGCAAACGGGGCTTGGCTGTTGCCGGTGCCGCGGTATCGCCAAGGGGTGCCGGTCTGGTCGATGGCGAGCAGGTCGGGTTTGCCGTCGATGTTGCTGTCTCCCAGGCCGATCAGCTGGGTGTAGATGTTCCAGCCGCCACCGACCCTGGTCCGGTTGGCGTACGGGGCCTTCCAGTCCCCGGTGCCTTTGTAGAGCCACAAGGAGCCGTCGCGGTCGCGTGCTACGAGGTCTGCCCTGCCGTCGCCGGAGAAGTCTCCGGTTCCGGTCAGCTGGGTGTAGATGTTCCAGCCGCTGCCGATCCGGGTGCGGGTGGCGAAGGTGCCCTTGCCGGTGCCCTGGTAGAGCCACAGCACCCCCGCGCTGTCGCGTGCCACGAGGTCGCCCGCGGAGCCGCCTGCGATGTTGCCGACCGCGGTGATCTGGTTGTAGATGTTCCAGCCACCACCAAGCTTCGCCCGGTCGGTGCCGTACAACATCGGGTTCTTCGGATACTGGGCGGTGTCGACCCGCCACAGCACACCAGCGCTGTCACGGCCCAGTAGGTCCGGCGATCCGTTGTTGGTGTAGTCGTGGGGTGCGGGCTGGCGCGTGAGCTTGAAGGTGCCGCTCACATTGAGTGTCGGCCCGAGCCCGTTGTACGGCTTGGCGGTGATCTGCCAGGTGTAATTGCCGTTGGGGGCCGAGCCGGTGCTGGTCCACCCCGTCCAGTCGATGCGGATCCGCCCGTTGTAGTCCATCCGGACAGGCTCGGTGGTGTTGTCGGAGGGGTTCAGGTGCGACGTGTCGGAGGCACCTGTCGTGGTGTTGCGGAGGGTGAGGGTCACGTCCGCGTTGGGGCGCGACAGCTGCCACCTCGCCTTCCACGGCGCTTTGTCAAGAGTGGCCACCGCGGGTACGTCGGAGCTCACGAGTGTGATCCCCAGCGGCTGGCCGGTGCCGGCGACCAGCTTCGCCACCGGCGCTCCGTCAGGACCAGGGGCAACCCGGTAGACGCCTTCGCCCTGGGCGAGGGTCCCGCCCATCACCAGCAGTGCGCCGTCGGGGGTGGGTGCGAGCGAGGTGGCGTGGTCCAGGATCTTGCGGCTGGCGCCCCCGCCGACCGGTACCGCCCGGAAGGAGAAATCGTCTTCGCTGTCGCTTTCCGACAGCGATGTCCTGGATCCGAACAGAGCCCAGCTCCCGGTCAGTCCCACCATGGGTTCGAATCCGCGCTGGTGCGTGTCGATCTGCGTCACCTTGCCGGTGGCACGGTTCTTTACGCGCAACTGCGAGGTGGCCGGCAACATCGGGTCTTGCAGGGTGGCGAGGTACTTCGGGGACAGCGCGGCGTTCGCCCAGGTCGAGGGGGCGAGCTTCGAAGGTGTTGCGACGCCGGAGGCGAGGTCGACCACCGCGTAGTACCAATCGGTCTCCGCGCCCGTGAGGCGGTTGTAGTCCAGCACCAACTGACCGGGGGCTGTGGAGGCTATGCCCACCGTTCGCGTGTCACGGGGAAGTCCGGTGACCGTCCGCTCGGTCTGCACACCGTTCACGATGCTGAGCAGGTGCAGTTCGCTGGAGTCGGCGTTCTGCCCACCTGTCCAGGGGTTGGTCACCACTGTCGAACCGACGGCGCCCATGAAATGGCGGTACTTGCCCAGCGCCACGGTGGAAACCGCTCCGGTGGACATGTCGTGCAGTTCCACCCGGTGGTCGGCTTCGCCGACCTCGCCGTGTTCCAGTGCCACCACATCGGACACCGACCCGTGGACCTCGACCATCCGCACCTGCGAAAGGCCACGGCCCAGCTTGGTGACCGAACCGTCGGCGTACCGAGTCCACAGCAGATCGTAGGCGGGAGTCGAGGAGAGGAAGCCCGTCGCGCCGGCCATGACTACTTCCGACCCCCGAGGCAGCGCAGCAGAAGCGGTCGTCTGGGCGCCAGCGTCCGCGCGAGCCGTCCCGGTCCCGGGATCCGCGACCGCAGGCAGGGCGAAGGGTCCGGCAAGGGTGGCCATGGCGAGAGCCACCGTCCCGGCGAGAGCCTTGCGGGATGAGTTGCTGTGCGGCACGTGACCTCCTGGACGGGCTGCTGCGCGAGGTGCGAGCAGACGCAGCGACCGAGGAGGGCTGTGCAGGAACACCGACACCGGAGTGTGAACTCTCCGGAGGTCCCCCACGTTCGAATTCTCGCGGATCTTAGCAGCGCCCATCGTCACTGTGACGGCCGGGTCCGGTCTGGTCCCGGCGGCGGACGCGGGGCCGGGGCTGTGGTCGCGGGCGGTGGTCGAGGCGGCCGACGCGGAGTGGGTGCGCGCGGCGCTGCGGGGTCCGGTCGGTGCCGCTATGGCGGCGGACCGGCTCACGGAGGTGCTGGGGAGCCCGCTCCCGGCTTGCCGGCCGAGGGTGACCGCTGCGGCGGTTGGTCACCTGGCCAAGGCGGGGCTTCTGGTCCGCCTCGGCGGCGAGATGGAGTTCCCCGAGGTGCACCCGGAGCAGGTGGCCGCCCTCGCCCGCCGCCGGGACCTGCCCGCCCTGCTCGACCGCCACGTCCCCCTCGGCCCGGATCAGAGCGCGGTTCGCCTCGGCGTCCGCCGGACGGATTTCGCCCATGTGGTCCGCCTCGGCTGGATCGCCGAGGTTGCCCGGGTGTGGGTGGACTGGGGGAAGGCGAACGGCGGGGCTGTGGAAGTACCGCTCTACTCGGCCCGCCAGGTAGCCCTGCTCCCGGTGGTACGGCCCGAGGTGGACTGGGCGGCGATCCGCCGGACCGCCCCGGGCCGGCGTTCCCTCCTCGTCGCCCTGACCCCGGCCGCCCCGGGGCAGGACGGGGTGTCCCTGGACGATGTCGCCCGGATCGCCGGAGTACGGCGCGCGTCGGTCACCTCCTGGCGCCGTACCCTGCCGGGCGCACGGCCCCCGACGGCCGGCACCCGCACGCGCCCGCTGTTCGACCGCAGCGCGGTCGCGGACTGGCTCCTGACCCACGGCAAACTCACCATCCTGACCACCGCTTTGGAGAGCTGAGATGTACATCGAGGACCCCGAGATCCACATGTACGACTGCCCAGGAACCCTGCCCGGAGGCGGCTGCGAGGAGTGCAAGGGCTGGGAGGGCCGCACCTTCGCGGACATCCGGGCCGAACTCGCTGGCACCCCCGCGACGGCTACCGTGCCCGCCCCGCGCAGTGCCTCCCCTGCGCTGGAGGCGGCCCGCGCTCCCCACCACGCCGACCACTGCGAACGCCTCGTCTACGAGGGCGGCACCTGCACGTGCCACGGCGTGGACGACTACGACCGGGAACCGGCGAACATGATCGACCTGGAAGACGGCGTCCACTCCTGGTGGTGACCCCGGCCCCGCCAAGCTAGGTCGTCTCTTTCGGATCTTGTCGGCCTTGTCCGCGTCGTCCGGTGCCGGGCGGCGCGGACCTCGGCAAGATCCGATAGAGACGGTCTAGGGCCGGGTGGCGGTGCGGGCTCTGCTGTTGAGGCGCTCACCAGATTCGATTCCGACGGCAGCTCGGCCTGAAGTGCCCCTCCAGGGTGTGCTGGTCGGGTTGTGTTACTTGGTGAGGATGTCGTGGGCGGCAACCATGCGGTGGAAGAAGTATTCCAACGCGCCGCTGAAGGCTTCCTTCGACTCGAGTGCTGCCGGGTTCAGCTCTGCGACGCACTCGAGGCCGAGGTCCCCTTTGGCGAACGACGGCTGACCGACCGCGAACAGATCGGACGGGTCCCTCAACTGCAGTTCCAGCAACGCGGTGCCGTGCTGTCCGACGATCTGCTCGCTGTACTCGGTCAAGGTGGACCAGAGGCGGACGGTCCCGTTGGCGTCGGTGATATTGATGGCGGGGCGGCCCTCCACATGGATGGTGGTCGTGGAGTGGCTGTCGAGCGCGCTGTCCGCTAGATCATCGAGGCCGAGGTCGTGCAGGGCGCCCTTGAGCAGGTCGGCAAGGTTGTAACTCATGGGGCACCCTCCTGTGCGCGGGAGCGGGAAGCACCACTGCTGAGCCCCCTCTCTCCGCGTCTGCCTGAGCTGACCCGGCGATCTTGGCAAGATCCACAACGGCGGCACAAGAGTGTCTCCGGCCACTCCAGGCCTGTACCCGTCGCTTCTCGTGGCCGTAGCCGTCACGGATCTCAGTCGTGGCCCCGGTCTCCGAAGTGATGGTCCGCATGCGGGGACGGTTGATCGGCAGGACGTCTTTGAGTACGCCCTTGACCGGGTTGGGCCGGTTGTCGTAGGTGAAGTCGACCGGATCCAGCTTGAGATCGGTGCCGTTCTTGCCGGTGCGGGTGATCGACTTGAGGACCATGGTCCGGTCGCTCGGGTCGTTGATATCGACCGGTGGCCCGTACGCAGAATCAAGGGCGTAGCCGTCGACATCGGTGTAGGCGTCCGGCTCGGCCGCGGTGGACCACACCTGCGTGGTGATGTTCACCAGGCGCTTGCGGGCGAAGAACGAGGGACCCATGGACTTGCAGTCCGTGGCCGTGCTGGCGCAGATGGTGTCGAAGGGTACGTCGGGCCAGTTGTCTGCACTGTCCTCGTTGAGAGCCGAGCAGTCGGAGTCGCAGCGCTCCTCATAGGTGAACGCGACCCGGCCGGAAGCTATACCTGAGAAGAGTGCGTCGGAGCGCTGCCCGTACTTGATCTCCTTGAGGTAGCCACCGCGCGTGTAGTCGGTCAGAGCCGTCTTCACGCCGTTCTTCGCGTAGTAGTTGGCTTCCTTCGCATACCAGTATGTGGAGGCGTTGCCCCGCAGGTCCTGGACCAGGTCGAGGTTCCAGCGCCACGCCTGGCGAACGGAACGTCCAGAGAAACTGCTGCCTTTCTTGTAGCCCGGCTCGTCCTCATCGTCACCGTAGACGGGGACGGTCCAGACCGAGTTCGTCTCCGTGTCGGCAGGCGCGCCTGGGAGCTTGTTGAGGCCGAAGGTGTAGGTGGTACCGGCGCTGGTGACCACCTTCCAGAACTCGCCGTCGCTGTCCTTCGGGTCGGTGCTGGTGTCGCCGTCGTCCGTGCTGCCTGCGCCCCGTCCGCGGACGACCTTCGTGCCGTCGTCTGTTCCGAGGGCTGCCGCGGTGCGCGGGGTGTGTTCCTGTGGCTGGGCCGGCCCGGAACGCCGTCTGGACTGGGAGGTGATCGCAGGCCGGGATCTGGCCGAGGCCGGGGATGACCAGGCGGACGCCTGCGACCGGGACTGGTACGCGCACACCGACCAGGTTGAGGCGACCAGCGTCCCCCTTCCTGAGACCATCACCGCGCTGCTGGCCCAGTTGGAGGAGGAGATCGACAAGCTGACCAAGACGTCCCCGGTCGCCGCGGTACGGGCGGCCCGCCGCTTGGAGGTCACCGCGGAGCGGGTCGGCTACTGGGCTGCCCGCGGCGTCGCCAACGACCTCGACACGAAGCAGGCCGCCGCCCAACTCGGCCTCAACGAGGACGCCACGCGCAGGCTGCTGGCACGCCTCGGACGCTGGAGCCCGTACCGCTGACCACGGCCGGGCCGCTCGGCGGGAGGGTTGACGGTCCGTCCGGACCGACGTGCGAAGGAAGACCCGGACGAGCCCCACCAATCAGCCTCCCAGCACAGCGCCCCCGTACGCTGCGGCCACGCTGCTCCAGGAAGCAGGTCCCGTTCCGCGGCCTACAGTGCGCTCTCGACAGGACCCGCCGGAGCCCTGACCACAGCAGCCTGCCGCCGCCCTCGACTCGCAGGCGACGGTTGTGCGACGTATGCGACATGAGCGCGCTCACGGCCACCTAGAGCAGCCCTCGGCCCGCCGACGGGTGTTCTGGGGGGTGGCAGGAGCTCTACGACGTCCGTGTCGCCGTATGCCACACCGGGCACGGTGTCCACGCCGGACACCCGGATCGTGTCACCCGCCGGCCCCCGTTCGGCGAGATTCGGTGAACGGCGATCAGCCCATGCTCCATCCCGCCGGCCTGTGGCCGGATGGGCGCGGAGGCATCCGGACATCGGACACCCCGACGGGCTGTGCCCCACTTGTCACGAATCGGCAACACTGAAGACGGCTGGGTCCGGTAGCCGATCAGATAGGGCCCTTCGCGACGATCCTCGGGGGGACCATGAACTTTCGTGCTGCCGCAGCCGCCGCCCTACTTCTCTCGATCACGGCCTGCACCACAGAGATCGGTACCCGGGCGGCAGAGCCGTCCCCCACAGCGAGCGCCCCGCCCATCACCAGCTCCGCCGCCACCCCCCGCAGCGCGACCATCACGCCGGCGTGCCGCTCCAAGGTCTCCGCCATGCTCCTCGAAGGCCTGGCGGGCGAGCCCCTGCCGACCGTCCGCCCGGAGGAGTGCAGCGGACTGAATGACGCGCAGTGGGTGGAGCTGGCCGCCGAGCAGTCGAGAAGACTTGCCGAGGTATCCGGCGGGACCGCAGGCTCCGCCGCGACGGCACCCGCGGAGGAACCAGCCGTCACCCAGGTCACTTTCAAGGTGTGGGGGAAGGCGCCGTCCGGCACGACGATCACCTACGGCAGCGACAGCCAGAACCTCGAAGGCAGCGGCCTGCCTATGACCCGCACCCTCAAGTTCAAGGCCGACGCGCTGTACTACCACCTCACCGCTCAACTCCAGGGCGGCGGCGACATCCACTGCTCTGTCACTCTCGGCAGCCAAACCAAGGAAGGGCAGGCCCGGGGCGGGTACAACATCTGCTCGGCGCAGATCAACCTTCTCTGAGGAGCTACTGGCACGTCGAAGCCCCCGATCCACCAAGGACGGGGGACTTCGTCGTGCTCTACTCCGAGTTCGGGTGCAGCGCCCGTACGACCCGGGTCGGACATCAGCTCCGATGGAGCCCGCCGGCGGCCTACTGCTGCTCAGTCTCGGCCGCGCGGACGAACTGCCGGATCTGCGATCGCGGTCCGCTACCCCTCGGGACGCCGGGCAGCCTGAGCCCGACCGAACTTCACGCGCCTGAACGCCCTCGTGGCGGACACCGGTCGTGGCGTCGGGGCCGTATCAGGCATACCGCTGACGCCGCGATGCCCGTTGAGGTAAAGCGCCTGTCCAGCCCCGTCCGAAGCCGTGCGATGTGGTCCCGGCCAGGTACGACGTCCGACCGCTTCAGATCCTGCGAGCCGACCTTGATGCAACCTGAAGGCCAGGGATCCTCCGGCGGGCCCTGTTCGGCCCGGTCGCTACGCTGCGGGGATGGATCATCCCGCCAGGCAGTACTACAACCCGGAGATCACGGCGACCGAGGAGCGTGACCTGCTGCGGCGGAACTATCTGCTGATTCAAACGCTTCAGGCCTCGCTGGGGCTTGTCGGACCGGATGTTCTCGCCATCGCCGTCGAGCCTCGGCCGGAAGAGGTCGTCCTCCACTTCGCCGTCGCCGCGCTCACCGCTGAGGTGGAGGAAGATGTCGAAGACATCGTCTTCGAGCTCACGGTGTTCCTCGCAGGTGGTCCGGAGCAGCGCTCGAAGATCACCACCGAACTCCACGTCGGTGATCCGCATGCGACCTGGCACAGCTCCCGCTACGCGGTGCTCTACCGCGCCAAGATCGTGACTGAGGCGGAGTAGCCGAACTCCGCAGGCAAGCGACTCATGTCCCTCTCGACGTTCACCCCTGCCCAGTGGATTTACTCCCGGGCTGGAGCTCCTTCGTCGCTCCTTCGCACGTCAGGTGGAGGCGTTGAGGATGTGGCGGATGATGGCCGCGGCTTCGCCGGGGTGGTGGTGGAGCCAGACGGCGAGGTGCTTGCGGACGACTTCTTGGACGTAGGCGTCCGCTTCGGGATTGCTGAGTTTGGTTCTCGTGGCGCCCTCGAAGACAGGGCGGGCGAGCTTTAGGGCGACGATCGCGGTCAGGCCCTCGTGGATGGCTTCGCCCGTGATGTCCTCGTCGTCCGCGCACAGAAGCTGTTGACGGCGCGCGTAGTCGTTGACGAGGTCCGTGAGTGCGGTGCGGAAGCCCTGTTCGTGTACGCCGCCTTCATGGGTGCGGGTGCTGTTCGCGAAGGAGCGGAACTCTCCCGGCGACCAGGTGTTCCACTGCATGGCGACCTGCACGGAGATCGTCTTGTCCTGGTTCTCCGACTCGAAGGCGATGGCGGGGGAGTGGACGAGGCTCGGGGGGTAGGGGTTGAGGTGGGCGACGTAGGCCCGTAGGCCGTCCGTGTGGTGGTAGCGGGCCGGTCGCTCCGGCCGTTCGTCGGTGAGTGAGATGGCCAGGCCGTCGTTGAGGAAGGACAGTTCCTGGAGGCGCTGCGACAGCGTGGCGAACGAGTACTGGGTGGTCTCGAAGATGCCGGTGTCGGGCATGAAGGTAATCGTGGTCCCGTGATTGCCCGTCTCTTCGTGCCTCGTCAGGGGAGTGAGCGGGGTGCCCTTCTCGTACTCCTGGGTCCAGCGGTGGCCGTTTCGGTGGACTTCGACCGTGAGCCGGCTCGACAGCGCGTTGACCACGCACAGGCCCAGGCCGCTGATGCCGCCGCAGACTATGTAGCCGCTGTGGGGCTTGGAGCCGAAGGACAGCTCCGTCAGCTCGCGTTCGAGGACCGACATGCCGGTGGTCTCCTCCACCTGGACGGGCAGGCCCCGCCCGTTGTCCGCGACGCGAATGCCGCCGTCCGCGGTGATCGTGACGTCGATGGTGTCGGCGTGGCCGGCAAGGTGCTCGTCGACGGCATACGTGACGGCCTCGAACACCATCTGGTGCAGACCGCGTTCGCTGGTCGAGCCGATGTACATGCCGGGGCGCCTTCGTATCGCCTCGCGGCCCTCAAGCACCTGGATGTGACTGGCGTTGTACTCATTCACGTTCGCGGGCTGACTGGGGTTACCGGACTTGGTCATGAAACACCCTCCCTGGGCCGTCCTGAGCATGTGTGTGACCGAATGTCGCCGAAGCAGCCGAAGCTGCTTCCAAGTCGTCGCCGGTGCATGCCCATCCTAGATATCTGAGGGTAAATCCGCAGGTCAGACCCTATGTAGTGAGGTCTCAGGCGGCCGCGTCCACGGCTTTGCTGCAGCCGTATCCCTGGGGGGCCGCTGCTGGGAGCGGACCGGCACGAAGGTCCCGCCAGAGGCGCGCTGGGGCCGTTCTCGGCTGGGCCTGAGGTGCCCTTTTCATCGGATCTCCGGCCCGCCATCAGCTGCAGTAATGCGCCCAAGTCCGTGCCGAGCTCGGCGAGGGCGGCGAGCTGGTCGACGGTGATTCTGTCGCGTCGGTTCTTGGTGTTGGAAACCCACACGCCCAGCTTCACGACCACCGGTTCAGCCTCACCCTCGACCGTGATCTCCTCGCTGTGGGCCCTGGGCACCGGTCGGTGGACGCCTTCCCGCTCCACCCACTGCGTGAGGGCTGTCAGGCCGCGGTGGAATGCCTGGTCGCCGACCTTGCTGGGCTTCTTCGCCGTGCGCGGCGCTGCGGGCTACGGGGCTGGGTGCCTTGGTCTGCTGAGTGCGGTGTCGGGTGTGCGGGCGGGGCTGCATTCGACGATCTCGCGTGCGGCCCGCAGCCTATTGGGGTGATCGCCGATGAGTCTGGTGGTGATCAGGATGGCGCGGATGATGGGGATGCCTTGGTCCTTCAGGTGCTGCTGGACGGTGTCCATGTCGGTCCCTGCCGTGAGAAGGTCTCGGCATTCCTCGATGTGGTCGGCGATCTGCTGTGCCTGCTCGTTGGACAGTCCGCTGACGGATGCAAGGAGTTCTTCTGTGGTGGGCGTGGGCATGCCGGGATCCTTTCAAGGGATCCCTGCCAGCCCAATCCAGTTTTCGCGACCCTTTTGCTACTTGGCCCAGTTCACGCCCAGTCGACGCCGAGTTCCCGGAGAGAGCTCAGTTGGTCCTGGGTGAGTTTGTCGCGCCGGGTCTTGGTGTTGGAGACCCAGACGCCGAGCTTCACGATCACCGGCTGCGCCTCGCCGTCGACGGTGATCTTCTCGCCGTGGGCCCTGGGGACTGGCCGGTGGGCGCCTTCCCGCTCGACCCACTGCGTGAGGGCTGCCAGGCCCCGCTGGAATGCCTGCTGCGCCTTGCTCGGCCCCTTCGCCCCGCGGCTGTCCGCGGTGGCGGGAGAGGGCGTCTGGTCGGGCTGTACGCCGAGCTTGGTCAGCCGTGTCTGCTGTTCGGGCAGGAGCCGAGTCCAGGTGGCCGGCTGTTTTTGCTGCTGGAGCCATTTGCCGACGTCGTCGCCTTCGAAGACGATGCCCGGGGCGATGTCGGGCAGCTGCCCGTCGGCGTCGACCAGGTCGGCGAGCACGCGGTAGTGCCGTTGCCAGTTCAGGGGCCAGGGGCAGTCCCAGTCTTTGTCGATCGCGGTCAGCTGTGCTGCGCGGGTCGTTGCGGTGTCTTCGTTCTTGCCGAGACCGTTCTTGGTGCCCTTGCGGCGGAGGTTGGCCATGTGTTGCCCGATGGGGACCATCGCCTCGCCCTCGCCCCAGACCGCGTCCTGACGGGGCGCGAGGTGTCCGGTGGCCCGTCGGTAGGAGCGGAGCTCGGCGAGCTTGGCTTCCCACGCTTCCTCGCCCGGTTCCCAGACCATCCCGGCCTCGGGGGCGTCGAGGAGAGTCTTGCGCCGGTCCTCCAGTTCCCCGGCCCGCAGGGCCTTGCGCTGCTGGTGCACCCACCGTCCGAGTGGGAAGTCCTTCGTGACGCCGACCTCGACCTCGGCGTCGTAGGGAACGGCGTAGACGCCGGCGATCTGGTTCTCGGTCCGCCAGCGGAGCAGGGCCTGGTACCCCTCGAGCCAGACGAGGGACTCGGGCCGGTAGACCCGGGTGCGCAGGAACGCGGCGATGGTGGCCGCGTCGCGTGGGCTGGAGAAGTGGAGCAGCGCGGACTCGGCTGCGGCGTCGGTGCCGTACTCCTGGTCCTCCCCTTCGTTCCCGCCGCCGGCACCGACGATCCGTCCGTCCTCGTCCCGCCGGACGTGGACCTTGCTCCGTCCGCTGGTGAGGGCGCGGGAGGCTAGCTGCTCGACGAGGCGTTCGTCGTGCGAGCGCAGGCCCTGGAGCACAGCGACGAGGGGCTTGTAGCTGGCGGAAGCGACCATGTCCTTCGGGTCCTCCCCGGCCTCCAGGAACACCGGCACGATGATGCGGGCGACCTTGGTGGAGCCGTCCTTGTTGAGGCGGAGCGCCCGGCCGATGTTCTGGACGATCTCCACCTGCGAGCCGCGGGTGTCCGCGAAGCACACGGCTTCCACGCCCCGCTCGCCGGTGATGTCCACGCCCTCACCGAGCACGCGAACGCTGGCGAGGAAGGCCCGGTGCACTCGGTGCCCGGTGGCGTCGATGCCGTTGGCGAACTGGCGCAGGACCTCGCGCCGCTCGGACACGAGGTGATCTCCGCACAGCCACGCCGACCAGACCCGGTCCGGCGGGACGTGGCGGCCGGCCTCCAGCTCGTAGAACTCCGCCCCGATCGAGGACTTGGGCAGCTTGGCGGCGGCGGCAGCGGCCAGGTCGGCGTCGGAGGCGTCGTTCATGTACAGCGCGGCGGCGGTCTCGGGCAGCTTGTCCGCGAACGCGCGGGCTTCCTCGACCTTCTGGTGGAACGTCATGACCGTACGCAGGTTGTATGCCGCGGCGTGCTCCAGAAGTGCGGTCTGCAGGAGCGCCAGGCGCCGGCCGCGCCGTGCCTCCTCCGATTCCCCGAGGACGGGTGAGGGGTCGCGGATCTCCAGGACGTCGATCTCGAACCCGGCTAGGATCTCCCGCTCGATCGCCTCCGAGAGCCCCAGTTCTGCGATCCAGGCGCCGTACGTGCCCTCCGGGTCGTCTGTCATCGACGCGATATCCGCTTCTTGGCCGGCGGGGCCCCGCTGGGGGCTGGCCGCGGCGAGGATGCGCGGGGTGGCGGTGAGGTAGAGCCGGAAGGCGGCGGGGATGCGGGTGTTGTCGTGGATGGCCGCCCACGGTCGCCCAAGATCACCGGCGGTTCCGTGTGCCTCATCCACGATGGCGAGGTCGAAGCCGGTCATCCGCTGCCCGTACAGGCGCTCTCCGCCCGTCAGAGCGGCCTCCAGGGGCCCGCGCGTCTTGCGCTGACCCTCGGGTGCGTTGATGTCCTCGCGGTCCACCAGGGAGGCGTACGTGGCGAACACGACGGCTGGCCCGGTCCCGGCCCACAGGGCGAGTTGGATCGGGTTGGTGGTGGTGCGCACGCCCAGTTCGTTGAGCACCGCGTCGTTCTCCAGCGAGCACACCGCGACCATCGGGACCCTGTGGCCCACCAGGCGCCACACCTGGGCGGTCTGCACGAGCAGGTCCAGGGTGGGCACGGTGACGAGGATCCGGCCGTCCGCAAAGGACTCCAGCGCGCACGTGGCGGCCGTGATCGTCTTGCCCGAGCCGGTCGCGGACACGATGGTGCCCCGGGCGCCTTGCGGGGGCACGGATGACCTTGCAGGAAATCCGACCCATTTTCGGAAACTCGACTTCTGGTCGACCTGGTGTTCTCGGAGCTGGATCAAAGGAATTCTCCCGGTTCGGGAAGGACCTGCTCGACGGAAATGATCCGGTAGTCGCTGTCCTGGTAGACGCCGTCGGGCCGGCTGAACATGCGCTGGGCGTGCTCGGTGGCCGCGCCGCCGGAAGCCGCGAAGACGTGGCGGATGAGGGCTTCTTCCGGAGAGGCGGGGGCGCTCGGCAGGGCCGTGATCCGGTAGACGCGGTGTCGTACCACCTGGACCGGCCCGCTGCCGCACTGTTCGTACCGGGCAGCCTCCGCAGCCATACGCTGCACTCGCAGTTCTTCTCTGCGGGCTACTCGAGGGTCCTTGTCCGGGGAGTACACAGCTATCCGCCGGTCCGTCATCACCCGTATGATCCGATCCCATTCGCCCCTCTGGCACGAGGCGATGTCCAACTCGGACGGCTTCCGCGGCTCCTCGGGTGCAGCGAGCGCCCGCTCTTCGCGGTCCTGGGCAGTCCGACGCCGCTCTTCCACCTCGCTCAAAGTGAGGCCGTCGGCCCGTCTGACCACAGAGATCCGCGCCAACTCATCCGGATGGTATTCATAGACAGACACCCATCAACCCGCTTCGCAGATATCCACCGCATGCTACCTCTTTCCGCCAAGGGTACATAGAGGCTCAGTCTGATGCAGCATGTACACTGGAACCCGATACGAACATGAGCCCCGGGAGTCCGAGTGACCGAGTTTCTTGAGAGCCCGTGGACTCCTGCGCATCAGGCGGTCGAGTCGGGTGACCATGCCGAGCTGACTCGCCTCCTCGACGCGGGCGCGGACCTGGAAGAGGTCTGTTGCGGGATGACTCTCTTGCTTCACGCGATTGATGTGGAAGGGGACGGGGCACTGCAGTCCGGCGTGCCGCTCGACTCGGTGCTCACTGCAATCCTCCTGGCCTATGGAGCCGACCCCACCGCAACACCTGACGGTCAGACTCCGCGCGAGCTGGCGATCTCCTACAACCACGACATGGCAGTCAGGCTCCTGGACCGGCATACAGACCTTGCGCCCCCTGCCAGCCGCCCGCGGAGCGGGCTGTGGCCCTGGAGGCGGAGCCGGAAGGACTGAGTGGGAGCGAAGCGGACACTCAACGGGCCAAAGGCCCGGACCCCGTGAAACGGGGTCACCTCCAGCCCCTGCGCCCCTTGCTAGCCGCCCGCGGAGCGGGCTGTGGCCCTGGAGGCGGAGCCGGAAGGACTGAGTGGGAGCGAAGCGGACACTCAACGGGCCAAAGTCCCGGGCCCCGTGAAACGGGGTCACCTCCCGCGCGGAGCGCGGGAGCCCTGGAGCCTGCGGAGCAGGCCGGCCCTGGTGGAGCGCAGCGGAACCAGAGCCAGTCCGGAGCGAAGCGAAGGACTCCGGCCGAAGGCCGGCCATGGCTCGGAGCGAAGCGCAGA